>CANGMU010000048.1 GCA_947454665.1 Pseudomonadota bacterium
GAGGACAACCTCTACCTGTCGACCTTGTACGAATACCTCGATACACCGGTGCCGCCCCGCAGCGGCACGGCAGCGCAGGGACCGTTTCCCGCCGACGGCATCCGCTTCGAGCACGTGGGCTTCCGCTATCCCGGTGCCACCGAGGATGTGCTGCAGGACATCAGCCTGCACTTGGCCCCGGGATCGAGCCTCGCGCTGGTCGGTGCGAATGGCTCTGGCAAGACGACGCTGATCAAGCTGCTCACTCGGCTGTATCAACCGACCTCCGGACGGATCCTGCTCGATGGCCTGGACCTGCGCGACTGGGACGAAACGCGGCTGCGCGAGCGCATCGGCGTGATCTTCCAGGACTTCACGCGCTACCAGATGCAGGTCGGTGAAAACATCGGCGCGGGCGACGAGCAGCATTTCGAGGATGAAGCCCGCTGGCGCGAGGCGGCCACGAAGGGCAGGGCGGATGCCTTCATCGACCAGCTGCCGAAGGGTTACGAGACGCAGCTCGGCAAGTGGTTCGCCGACGGGCGGGAGCTCTCGGGTGGCCAGTGGCAGAAGGTCGCGTTGTCACGCGCCTTCATGCGCACGCGCGCCGATGTGCTGGTGCTGGATGAACCGACGGCGGCGATGGATGCGCAGGCCGAAGCGGAAGTCTTCGAGCATTTCCGCCAGCTTTCACTGGCGCGGATCACCATCCTGATCTCGCACCGTTTCTCCACGGTGCGCATGGCGGACCAGATCGCCGTGATCGACCATGGTCGGCTCGTCGAGCTGGGCGATCACGCGTCGCTGATGGCGCAGGGTGGTCGCTACGCGCAGCTCTTCACGCTGCAGGCGCGCGGTTACCGCTGAATCAGGCCGGGCCGGTGCCGTTGTGCGCGAGGCGGCGCAGGAAACCCTTGAACTGCTCGAACTCGGCAGGCGTGAAGCCACCCAGGTGGCTGTTGTAGATGCGGCCGAGGTGCAGCGGGATCTGTTCCGTCACGCTACGGCCCTGTTCGGTGAGGGCCAGTTCGACCACGCGGCGGTCCGTCTCGCTGCGGCGACGCGTCAGCAGGCCCTTGGCTTCCAGACGGTCCAGCATGCGGGTCATCGCGCCGGTGTCCGTGTTCAGGTCGCGGGCGAGGCTTGCCGCGGTCGGGTGTCCGCCGCGCGCGATCATCATGAGCGGCGCCCACTGGACGGACGTGAGCCCCACGAGCTTCATTTCCGCTTCCGCGGCGCGTGAAAGACTCGCCATGGCCTGGCGCAGCAGGTGGCCGATGGAATCATCGGCGGACCAGGCATTGCCGTTGTAGAACCCATCGTGGGCGGCCGGCGTCGGAAGCTGTGTGACGGCGCTCATGCTTGTCCTTGATAGCTGCCTTGGCAGCAAATGTCCAGAGGGTGAATGCGAACGCGGCTATAATCGCGAAATTGCTGCCCCCGCCACTATCGGGAAAATACGGATACGTGACTGCCTCACCTGAAAGCTTCGACTCCGCCTTCACCAAGGCGGTGGACCTCGGCAACAAGCTTGCCGACAAGGACAAGGATGCCGACCTCTGGGACATCGCCGACGGCCTGCTGGCCGGCGCGATCCAGTACTGGCTCTACACCCGCCAACCCTGCGGCGATCCGCGCTGCCAGGACTGCATGCCCATCAGCACGGCCGAGAGCCGCATGCACGAACTCAAGCGGCTGATGGATGAGCTCGCGTCCGACAGCGAGTACTACCACACCCCCACCGACGCGAACGCCGGCCGCGCCTGACGCGCCCGGTCCCCAGACAGCGGAGTTTCATTTTGTCCACCTCGATCCAGACGGAAGTCGTCATCGTCGGAGCCGGCCCTTGCGGCCTGTTCCAGGTCTTCGAACTCGGCCTGCTGGGCATCAAGGCCCATCTCGTCGACTCACTCGCCCATCCAGGCGGGCAGTGCACCGAGCTCTATCCCGAGAAGCCGATCTACGACATCCCGGCGCTGCCCGTCTGTGGTGCGCAGGAACTGATCGATCGCCTGCTCGAACAGATCAAACCCTTCGGTGCGCAGATGCACTTTGGCCATGAGGTGACGGGCCTGACCAAGCGTGAAGACGGTCGCTTCGATGTCGTCACGGCAGGCGGCCTGCATTTCGATACGGGCACGGTGGTCATCGCCGGCGGCGTGGGTTCGTTCCAGCCGCGCAGGCTGGGCGTCGAAGGCCTCGACGTCTTCGAAGGAAAGAACGTGTTCTATCGCGTAAAGAGCGCGGCGGAATTCCACGGCAAGCATGTCGTGATCTTTGGCGGTGGCGATTCCGCGCTGGACTGGACGCTGGACTTCGCCGACAAGGCCGCGAGCCTGACGCTCGTGCACCGGCGTCCGGAGTTCAAGGCCGCTCCTGCTTCGGTGGCGAAGATGCAGGAACTGGTGGCCGCGGGCCGCATCAAATTCGTTGAAGGCATTGCCGAGGGCCTCATGGCCGAAGGCGATGCGTTCAAGGGCATCCGCGTGAAGGGCACGGATGGCACGCACCATGAGCTCGCCGCCGATCGCGTGCTGGCCTTCTTCGGTCTGGCGCCGAAGCTCGGTCCCATCGCCGAGTGGGGCCTCGCGCTGGAGAAGAAGGCGCTGGTCGTGGACACCGAGAAGTTCCAGACCAACGTCCCGGGCATCTTCGCGGTCGGTGACATCAACACCTATCCGGGCAAGAAGAAGCTGATCCTGTCGGGCTTCCATGAAGCGGCGCTGGCGGCCTTTGGCATCCAGGCGCACCTCTACCCGGCCA
Source organism: Pseudomonadota bacterium (assembly GCA_947454665.1). Classification (GTDB taxonomy): domain Bacteria; phylum Pseudomonadota; class Gammaproteobacteria; order Steroidobacterales; family Steroidobacteraceae; genus ZC4RG30. Next base: position 2,743 of record CANGMU010000048.1, read on the forward strand.
AGCGCCAGTTCCTGCAGTACACGACGACCAGCCCGGTGATGCACAAGCGCCTGGGTATCGAGGGCGAGTGACGCAGGTCGCGGAACTGCTGCAGCTGCTCGAACTCGAGCAGCTGGAGGAAGGGCTGTTCCGCGGCGCCAGCCGCGACATCGGTCGCGAGCAGGTCTTCGGCGGGCAGGTGCTGGGTCAGGCCCTGCGCGCCGCCTATGCCACCACGGAAGGGCGCGCCGTTCATTCGCTGCACGCCTATTTCCTGCGCCGGGGTGATTTCAGCGCCCCGATCATCTACGAGGTGGACCGCAGCCGTGACGGCCACAGCTTTTCGAGCCGTCGCGTGATCGCGATCCAGCATGGCGTGCAGATCTTCCACATGTCGGCATCCTTCCAGGTGCCGGAAGAAGGTCTGGACCACCAGTTTCCGATGCCGGCCGTGCCGGCGCCGGAAACCCTGCCCGGCCCCTTTGAAATGTCGGATGAGCAGAAGTCCCGGTTGCCGCCTGCCACCCAGCGCTTCCTGAATACCCCGATGCCCTTCGAGTTCCGCGCGGTCGATCCGATGGATCCCTTTCATCCGACACCGCGTGAAGCGCGGCAGGCGATCTGGTTCCGCGCCGTGGACCGGGTGCCGGACGATCCGCTGTTGCACCGCTGCCTGCTGGCCTATGCCTCGGACTACCACCTTGTCGCGACGGCGCTGCGGCCGCACGGCCTGAGCTTCGTGTCGCCCGGCGTGATCATGGCCAGCATCGACCACGCGATGTGGTTCCACCGTCCTGCGCGCGTGGACGAGTGGCTGCTCTATTCGATGGAAAGCCCCAGCACTTCCGGCTCGCGCGGCTTTGCCCGTGCCGATATCTACACGCGCGAGGGCGTGCTGGTGGCGAGCACGGCGCAGGAAGGGCTGGTGCGCGTGGCGCCGCCGCGTTGACGCGCTATGCTCGGGTGGCAGCGGGCGAGGGCCCGCAACGAACAACAACCAGCCGGGGTATCACGATGAAGTCGTTCCTGAAGTCGGCGGCGATTGCCGCGGTCGCTTGCCTGTCGCTGCCTGCCGTCGCGGGTGTCTCGCTCAATGGCGTGCGCGTCGGGGCGAAGGATGTGGCCGTGCTGGCGAAGTTCTATCAGTCCGCGTTCGGCATGCAGGAAGTGCAGCGCATCCAGAACCCGCAGATGCTGGAGGTCATGCTGAATTTCGGCGCGACGCCAGAGGCCGCCCAGGCCACGCGTGTCGCGAAGGATGGCAGCGACATCGTGCTGATGTCCCGCCCCTCGGATGACGTGAAGGACGACCTGCCGCACATCGTGCTGAACGTCACGGACATGGCCGCGACCGTGAAGGCGCTGAAGGCTGCGGGCGGCAAGATGGAGCGCGAGCCCTTCGAGTTCGGCAAGAGCGGCATCTTCATTGGCATGGCGATCGACCCGGCCGGCAACCACATCGAGTTGATCCAGCAGCCGAAGGCTGCGGCGCCTGCTTCCGCGGCACCGAAGAAGTAAGTCCCCGACGGAGCGGTGGTTTCGGCTGCCGCCCCGCGTGATGAAGTTTCGAAATCGGGCTTTCAACTAATGGTTCAGATCTGAGCCGCCGGACTGTGTGCTGTTTGGCTCTAATCTGAGCTGTTAGTTGAGATGACCTATTTCAAACTCGCGAACAACGTGGTGTTTCGCCGGCTTGTGAGGTTCCGGATGCGTCGCTGTTTGGCGTGCATGTCGGACAGACCAAGGTGGACGCTGCTGTTGCGCTTGGCAAGCACCGCCTGAGTGGCTACAAAATCCGACCGCAGGTCATGGCCATCACGTTGATCCTGTCGGCGGCCAGGGACTCTTCGCCGCCCTGAAGCGGACTCAGTCCGCGCGCAGTACTTTCCCGGGATTCAGGATGCCCTTCGGATCCAGCGCCTGCTTGATCCGCCGCATCACCGCCAGCTCTTCAGGCTGCGCGTAACGCTCCAGCTCGCCCACCTTCAGGCGTCCGATGCCGTGTTCGGCGCTGAAGCTGCCGCCGAACTCCGCGACGAGGTCGTGCACGGCGCGCTTGAGCGGCAGTTCGCGTGACAGGAAGGCGCCGGTCTCGGTGCCTTCGCGCTGGTTCAGGTTGAAATGCAGGTTGCCGTCGCCGACATGGCCATAGGCCACGAGATAGCCTTCGGGCGCAATCGCGCGCACGAGCGCGCTCCCGCGCTCGATGAAGTCGGGCAGGGCGGCGACGGGCACGGAGATGTCGTGCTTGAGACTGCCGCCCGCACGGCGCTGGGCCTCGGGCACGGTTTCACGTAGTCCCCAGAAGTCGTCACGCTGCGTGCCGCTCTGGGCGATCGCGGCGTCCGTCGCGAGGCCCTGCTCGATGGCTTCGCTAAGCGTGGATTCCAGCAGTGCGGCGAGGTCTTCATCCGCAGGGCTGGTCACTTCGACCAGCAGGTACCAGGGGGCACGGGAAGTGCCGGGGTCGCGGGCGCCGGGCACCAGGCGCAGCACCAGATCCAGCGCGACATGGGGCACCAGCTCGAATGTGCTGACGCGGTCGCCGCTCGCGGCGCGCAGCCGCGACAGCAGGGTGATGGCGGCGGCGGGCTCCGGAATGCTGACCCAGGCGGTGGCGATGCTGCGCGGGGCCGGGAAGAGCTTCAGGCAAGCGGCGGTGATGACGCCCAGCGTGCCCTCGCTGCCGACGAAGAGACCCTTGAGGTCGTAACCGGTGTTGTCCTTGCGCAGGGGCGAAAGGCTCGACAGCACGCAGCCGTCGGCCAGCACCACTTCCAGGCCGAACACGAGTTCGCGCGTCATGCCGTAACGCAGGACGGCCGTGCCGCCCGCATTGGTGCCCAGGTTGCCGCCGATCTGGCAACTGCCCTCCGAGCCCAGGCTAAGGGGGAAGAGGCGCTGGGCGGCTTCTGCGGCCTCCTGAACGCGCTGCAGGGTGCAGCCGGCCTCGGCGACGAGGCAGAAGTTGTCGGCGTCCACGCGTCTGATGCGGTCCAGCCTTCGCAGCGAGAGCACCAGTTGGCGCCCGGATTCATCGGGCGTTGCCGCGCCGCAGTAGCCGGTGTTGCCGCCCTGCGGCACGACGGCGATGCCGTGCTCGGTGCAGAAGGCCAGGAGTTTCGAGACGCCGGCGGTGTCCCGGGGGGACACCACGGCGGGCGTGGCGCCCCGATACAACTTGCGGTGGTCGACCAGCGTCGAGGCGATGATATCCGCATCGGTCTGGACGGCATCCTCGCCCAGCAAGGCCACCAGGCGGGGAATCAGGTCCATGTCGGCTCGCGGCGGGTCAGGCCGCGGCGATGGCTGCGCGTCGGCAGTGGGGCTTGGTCAGCAACATCTGCACGTTGCCCAGCTGGCGCTCGGCGTAGCCGCCTTCGCAGTAGCACAGGTAAAACTCCCAGAGCCGGTTGAAGGTCTCAGGGTAACCGAGCTGGCGCACCTGATCGATGTTCGCGAAGAAGCGCTCGCGCCACAGGCGCAGCGTCTTCGCATAGTGCGGGCCGATGTCCTCGAGGTTGAAGACCTTGAGGTCCGTCACGCGCGTCAGCGAATCGGCGATAGCCGTCACGGACGGAATGAAGCTGCCAGGGAAGATATAGCGCTGGATGAAATCCACGCTGTGGACGGCCTTGGCGTAGAACTGGTCCTGGATCGTGATGGCCTGCAGCAGCATCGCGCCATTCGGCTTGAGCAGCGACGAGCACTTCGCGAAATAGGTATCGAGGTATTCAGCGCCAACGGCCTCGATCATCTCGACAGAGACCAGCTTGTCGTAGCCGCCCTTCAGGTCGCGGTAATCATCGAACAGCAGGGTGATACGGTCGGACAGACCCAGCCGGGCGATCTTCTCCTTCGCGAAGTCGTGCTGCTTCTGCGAGATGGTCGTCGTCGTCACGCGGCAGCCGTATTTTTGCGCGGCGTGGATCGCGAGACCGCCCCAGCCCGTGCCGATTTCCACGAGGTGGTCGTTCGGGGTGAGCGCGAGCTTGCGGCAGGCGGCGTCGAACTTTGCGACGGAGGCATCGTGCAGCGTCGCGTCCTCATCGAGGAAGATGCCGCAGGAGTAGGCCATCGTGTCGTCGAGCATGAGCTGGTAGAGCTCGTTGCCCAGGTCGTAGTGCGCGGCGATGTTGCGCGCGCTGCCTTCCTTGCTGTTGCGGTTCATCCAGTGCAGGCCGCGGCGCAGCAGGCTGCTGACCGACGCCCAACCGCCTTCCATGCCTTCCATGACGTCGCGGTTCACGACCATCAGGCGGACCAGGCCGGTCAGGTCGTCGCAGTGCCAGAGGCCGTGGATGTAGGCCTCACCGGCACCGACCGTACCGCCGAATGCGGCATCGGCCCAGAAATGCGGGTTGCTGACGTTGATCGTCACGGTCAGCGCGCACTGTGGTGTCCGCTGGCCAAAGGTGAAGGTTTCCGTCCCGTCGACGATGCGCAGTTCGCCGTCGCGCAACTTCGCAAGCTGGGCCAGCATGTGGCGCCGGCCCAGCCGTGTCAGGAACGTGCTGTCTGCCGCGACCGGCGCCTCGGCGTCACGGCCCGGGATGATCGAAGGTCTTGCCTGCGTGCTCATTCGCCCTGTTCTTCTTCTACGCGCGCCCCTCCGCGCTGCCTGCAGGATGCAAGCAACGCAAGGGGTATTTCAAGGGCGAAAGGGCAGGTTAGTCGCGGGAGGCGGCCCGCAGGGCGGCAATCCGTTCATCCAGCGGCGGGTGGCTCATGAAAAGGCGGCCAAAACCACCCGCGGCGCCGCCGCCGATGCCGAAGGCGCGCAGCCCGTCCGGCAGCGGCTCGGTCACGCCGACCTTCAGGCGTTCGAGGGCGGCGATCATGTTCTCGCGGCCGGCCAGGTGGGCGCCGCCCCGGTCCGCACGGAACTCGCGCTGGCGCGAGAACCACATGACGATGATGCTGGCGAAGAGGCCCAGGACCATCTCGGCGACCAGCGTGCCGATGAAATAGCCCATGCCGCCGCGCTCGCGGTCGCCGTTCATAGCCCGGTCGACCATGCTGCCGATGATCCGCGAAAAGAAGATCACGAAGGTGTTCACGACGCCCTGGATGAGCGTCAGCGTGATCATGTCGCCGTTGGCGACATGCGCGATTTCGTGGCCCAGCACTGCGTCCACTTCGTTGCGGCGCATCGAGTGGAGCAGGCCGGTGCTGACCGCGACGAGGGCCTTGTTGCGGCTGGCGCCGGTTGCGAAGGCATTGGGCTGCGGCGAATCGAAGATGCCGACTTCCGGCATGCCGATGCCGGCCCTCTCCGCGTGGGCGCGGACGGTTTCGACGAGCCAGCGCTCTTCTTCCGATTGCGGCGTCTCGATGACTTCGACGCCCATCGAGCGCTTGGCCATCCACTTCGAGATGAACAGCGAGATCAGCGAGCCACCGAAGCCGAAGAGGGCGGAAACCGCCAGCAGTCCGCCCAGGTTGCCGCCGCGCGCCGCGAGATAGCGATCGAGGCCCAGCAGGTGGGCGATGACCGACAGCATCAGCACGATCGCGAAGTTCGTGACGAGGAACAGGAAGATGCGTTTCATGGACTTGGGAAGCGCCTGTGAAAGAACGGGGATCCGTACCGGTCCTTATTTTGGGGCCAGGGGGCAGGGCTTCAAGGAAAAAAAGCGCTTATGAAACAATTTGTTGCAAATTGACGGTGGCGGGGCCCGATGGCCCCGCCTGCGGATGACTCAGTACTGGTCGTCGTCCTCATCCTCGTCGTCATCCTCATCCTCGTCGTCATCCTCATCGTCCTCATCGTCCCAGTCGTCGTCTTCGTCGTCGTCCTCATCCTCGTCGTCATCTTCGTCCGCGAGATCGTCACCGGCCCAGCCCTCCGGCTGCGAGATCTTTTCCAGATCCATCTCGTGCCAGGTGTCGAGATCCATCTCCTCGATGTCGCCGTCGAGGTATTCGATTTCCACCAGTTCGGCGTCCTCGTCGACCGACAGCACGCGGAAGGAATCGTCTTCCTCGGCGTTCTCATACCACTGTCCCCGGACCGGCTCGTAATCTCTGCCCACGGCTTCCTTCCTCTTGAAAACAGGCGATGGGCCGATGATACAGCCGGCGCGCGCATCACTTATAGTGCGAGATCCATGCAGCAGAGAAACAAATCGCCGCTTGCCAACGCGCGCCGTATTGTCGTCAAGGTGGGCTCGGCCCTGCTCGTCGACCAGGCGACCGGTCGCCTGAACCGCGCCTGGCTCGAGACGCTCATCGAAGACCTGCGCCGTCTGCGCCGCCGTGGCCAGCAGGTGATCCTCGTGTCCTCCGGTGCCGTTGCATTGGGCAGGCGTCATCTGCAGTTGCCGAAAGGTCCGCTGGCGCTCGAGCAGAAGCAGGCGGCTGCCGCCGTGGGCCAGATCCGGCTCGCCCATGCCTACAAGGAATTGCTTGAGGACGACAGCATCACCGTTGCCCAGGTGCTGCTTACGCTGCAGGACAGCGAGCAGCGCGACCGCTACCTCAACGCGCGCGCCACGCTGACCACCTTGCTGGAGCTGGGTGCGATCCCGGTCATCAACGAGAACGACACGGTCGCCACGAGCGAGATCCGCTACGGCGATAACGATCGCCTTGCCGCGCGGGTCGCGCAGATGGCGAGCGCCGATTGCCTCGTGCTGCTGTCCGACGTCGACGGTCTCTATACCGCTGATCCGAACAAGGATCCGCAGGCTGTTTTCATTCCCGAAGTGCGGGAGATCACGCCGGCCATCGAAGCCATGGCGGGTGCATCGGCCTCGGATGTGGGTTCCGGTGGCATGGCCACCAAGATCATCGCGGCCCGCATCGCGGTGTCTGCCGGCTGCCACCTGTGCATCGCGCCGGGGGCACACCGTCATCCCCTGAAGCGTCTCGAAACCGGCGCCCGCTGCACCTGGTTCCTGCCCACCGCGTCGCCCGTTACGGCACGCAAGCAGTGGATCGCCGGCACCTTGAAGCCGGCCGGTTCGATCAGCGTGGACGAAGGCGCGCTGGGTGCGCTGAGCAAGGGGCGCAGCCTGCTGCCGGCCGGCGTCACCGCCGCACGCGGCAGCTTCAACCGCGGCGATACCATCAGCGTGCTCGCGGCGGATGGCACCGAGATTGCTCGCGGCATCACCGCGTACTCGGACAAGGACGCGGCGCGCATCCTCGGCCGCCACAGCAACGAGATCGAAGGCCTGCTGGGTTACCGCGGCCGCGACGAGATCATCCACCGCGACGACCTGGTGCTGCTGCGCCGGGACGTCACCAAGACGGAAGACTGACTGCCATGAGCCACACGCCCGTCGTCGATACGGCCCTCGTCGAGAAGATGGACGCGCTGGGTCGCGCCGCGGTCTCCACGCGGGAGGCGCTGGCCCTGTCGAGCACCGACAAGCGCAACCAGGCTTTGATCAAGGCGGCTGCGCAGGTGCGCGCCCGGCGCGCGGAAATCCTGGAGGCCAACAGACAGGACATGGAGGTCGCGCAGGCCCGCGGCCTGTCATTGGCCATGCTCGACCGCCTGAAGCTCGACGACAAGCGCGTGGAGTCCATGGCCAAGGGCCTGGAAGACATCGCGGCACTGCCTGATCCGATCGGCAGCATCGCGGCCGAATGGACGCGGCCGAATGGCCTCGTGATCCAGCGCGTGCGCGTGCCGCTGGGTGTCATCGGCATCATCTACGAGAGCCGTCCCAATGTGACCGCCGATGCGGGCGCGCTGTGCCTGAAGTCGGGCAATCCGGTCATCCTGCGCGGCGGCTCGGAGAGCCGCAAATCCAGCGCGGCGATCCACGAGTGCCTGGTGCACGGCCTGGAGTCGGTGGGCTTGCCGCCCGCCAGCGTGCAGCTGGTCCCGACACCGGATCGTGCGGCCGTGGGCCTGATGCTCGCGGGGTTGTCGGGTGCCATCAACGTCATCGTGCCGCGTGGTGGCCGCAGCCTCGTCGAGCGCGTGCAGGCCGAGGCCCGCGTGCCGGTCATCGGCCACCTCGAGGGGCTGTGCCACGTCTATGTGGACCGCGATGCGGATCCGGCCATGGCGAAGGACATCGTGCTGAACGCGAAGATGCGTCGCACGGGCATCTGTGGCTCGGCCGAGACCCTGCTGGTGGATCGCGGCGGTGCGGCCACACACCTGAAGGCGCTGGTCGAAGCCTTGCTTGCGGCAGGCTGCGAGGTGCGCGGAGATGCCGACGTGCAGCGCGTCGATCCGCGCGTGACGGCGGCTACTGAACTGGACTGGCGTACCGAATACCTCGACGCGATCATCTCGGTGCGCGTGGTCGACGGCGTGGAAGCGGCGATCGACCACATCGCGCACTACGGCTCGTCGCACACGGATTCAATCGTCACGGGCAACAAGACGATCGCAGAGGAATTCCTGCGCCGCGTGGACAGTGCGATCGTGCTGCATAATGCGTCGACGCAGTTTGCCGATGGTGGCGAGTTCGGTATGGGCGCCGAGATCGGCATCTCGACGGATCGTTTCCATGCGCGAGGTCCGGTCGGCGTCGAGCAGCTGACGAGCTACAAATACGTGGTGCGCGGCGCCGGGCAGGTTCGCCCGGGCTGATCCTCGGCCTCAGCCGTGGTCAAGCCCATGGCCATGGTCGTGCCCGTGGTGGTCGTGATCGTGTGAATGGGCATCGGCAGCGCAGCGCTCGCAATTGACCCAGCCCGAGTCACCGTTCACATAGTGCTCTTTCTTCCAGATCGGCACGCGGTGCTTCACTTCGTCGATGATGAAGCGGCAGGCCTTGAAAGCCTCGTCGCGGTGGGCGGCGGACACGCCGACCCACACCGCCACATCACCCAAGCCCAGTTCGCCCACGCGGTGTTCACAAAGCGCGCGCGTCACGCCATAGCGCTTGATGGCTTCTTCGACGATGCGTGCGCCTTCCTTCATGCCCAGCGGCTCGAAGGCCTCGTATTCCAGGCGCGTGACCGCATGACCTTCGTTGTGGTCCCGCACCCAGCCTTCGAAGGCCGCATAGCCTCCGCAGTGGTGGTCCAGCAGTTCGTTGCGCAGGGCCTGCCCATCGATGGCGGTGCGCGTAAAGCGGAACGTGCTCATCCGCCGGCCACCGGCGGGATGAAGACGACGGTGTCGCCGGCCGCCAGGGGGCGCGACCAGTCTGCGAACTCGGCGTTCACGGCGACCTTCAGCATGTCGGCAGGCAGCGTGAAGCCATGTCGCGCGGTCAGTTCGGCATACAGGTCGCGCGCCGTCGCGGCGTCGGTCTGCAGCGATTCTTCGCTGCACTTCGCCTGTTCGCGCAGCAGCGCGAAATACTGCACGCGAAGTGCGCGGCGGGCGTCCGAGGGCGCCAGTTGCGCGCTCGTAGCCTGGAATTCGTCTGGGGTGTTCACGTTGTCGAGGGCCCGGGGGTTCGGCTGGTCGAGCAGCAGGGTATCGGAATTGATCAGGAACTTGCGAGGGCAGTTGCGGCCCGTTGCAAGGAAGGCTTCAAGCCCGTCGCGGCTGCGCGGTTCCCAGATCCCGCACAGCGGTTCCGGCAGCCCATCATGGCTGCTGCGGAAGGCCGTCGCCACGCGCCTGCTGTCACGCGAAGCCAGCAACGCATCCAGCGTCGAGGCGTCGAGCAGCGGCAGATCGCAGGCGACGACGAGCCAGGCGGCCTCAGGGTCTGCGGCCTGTGCGGCACGGATGCCGGCGATGGGGCCTTCCACGCCTTCGCCATCGACGATCTGCGGATGACGCGCGCGCGTGGCTTCCTGCGCCTGGTCGGCTCGTACGGACACGAAGACGTCCTTGATCCGCGACTGCAGCAGCTTCACTGCGCGGTCGAGCTGTGTTTCGCCGGCATAGGCGAGCACGGCCTTGTCCTGCTTCATGCGCGTGCTGCGGCCACCCGAGAGCACGAGGCCTTTCAGGCTGGCGGTCACGCGCGAGCCTTGCGCTGGAAGTCACGCTTGCCGCCGCGCTTGGCCATGAGCCGCACGGGGCCGATCACGATGTCGTGCGAGAGCGCCTTGCACATGTCGTAGACCGTCAGCGCTGCAACGCTCGCGCCCGTCAGGGCTTCCATCTCCACGCCCGTCTTGTGAGTCACGGTAACGCGGCAGGTGATGCGCAGGCCGCCGCGACGCGCGGTGATGGCGATGTTCACGCCATCGACGGGCAGGGGATGGCAGAAGGGGATCAGTTCGTGCGTGCGCTTCACGGCCAGCGTGCCGGCGATGATGGCCGTGTCGAACACGGGTCCCTTCTTCGTCTTGTGGCCGGTACGGCGCAGTTCGCGCGCGACATCGGCCGGCAGGTCCACGAGCGCTTCGGCCGTGGCCTCGCGGCGTGTCACGGTCTTGTCGCCGACATCGACCATGGTCGGTCTGTTGGCGGCATCCAGGTGGGTGAGGGCTGAACGCCCGCGTGTCGCGGCCATCGTCAGCCTCCGATGAAATTCATTTCGAC
>CANGMU010000049.1 GCA_947454665.1 Pseudomonadota bacterium
GAAATGATCAACCTGCGGCTGCGCGCGCTGTTGGCGCGCAGGCACGAAGAAGCCAAGCACCATCCCGATCACCACTGACTGGGGCGTTCCACCATGACCTGGCGCACGAAGCCGCTGAGCCTGATCCTCGAGACTGCCGAGAAGCGCGCGCTGAAGCGCCAACTGGGTCTCTGGTCCCTCACTACGCTGGGTATCGGAGCCGTCATCGGCACCGGGATCTTCGTGCTCACCGCAGTGGCCGCCAACAAGGCCGGCCCGGGCATGATGTGGTCCTTCGTCATCGCCGCCGTGGTCTGCCTGCTGACGGCGCTCATCTACGCCGAGATTGCTTCGATGGTGCCGGTCTCCGGCTCCGCCTACACGTACTCCTACGCCGTGCTCGGTGAGCTCGTGGCCTGGATGGTCGGGTGGGCGTTGATCCTTGAATACGCGGTGGCCGCGGGCGCGGTCGCTGTCGGCTGGTCCGGCTACATCAATGGTTTCCTGCAAAGCGTGGGCTACGGGCTGCCTCCCGCGCTGACCGCCGGCCCGGCTGACACCGTCACCTTGGCCGATGGGACGAAGGTCGCCGGTGCCTTCAACCTGCTGGCCTTCCTTGTTGCCGCCTTCGTGACGTGGCTGCTCGTGATCGGCACCTCGCGCAGTGCGAAGTTCACGGCCGTACTCGTGGTCGTGAAGATCGTGGCCCTTTCGGTGTTCATCGCGATCGCGCTGCCCGCCGTGAGCCATGTGAACTTCGAACCGATGCTGCCGAACGGCTGGGGCACGCCCCTGTCGGGCGTCGGCGTGCTGGGTGCCGCGGCGTCGATCTTCTTCGCTTATGTCGGTTTCGATGCGGTGTCGACGGCCGCCGAGGAAACCGAGAACCCGCAGCGGAACGTGCCGCTGGGCCTGATCGGCTCGCTCGTCGTCTGCACGATCTTCTACCTGCTCGTGGCTTATGCGGCGACCGGCGCCGTCGGTGCGCAGCCGGGCGGCCCGCTGTCGGAATCGAAGGAGCCGCTGGCCTTCGTGTTGCGCCACCTTGGCTGGCCGCAGGTCGGCAACTGGGTGGCCGCTGCGGCGATCATCGCGCTGCCGTCGGTCGTGTTGATGATGATGTTCGGGCAGACGCGCATCCTGTTCACGATGGCGCGTGATGGCCTGATGCCGGCGGCCTTCGCGCGCATCCATCCGCGTTTCCACACGCCGCACGTGGTCACGATGGCCACCGGTCTGTTGGTGGCGCTGTTCGCCGCGATGTTCCCAGTGGGCGCGCTGGCCGACATCTCGAATTCGGGCACACTGTTCGCGTTCTTCGTCGTTGCGCTGGGCGTGATGGTGCTGCGGCGGACGCAGCCGGACCATCCGCGCACGTTCCGCACGCCGTTCATCTGGGTGGTCGGCCCGCTGGCGATGGCGGGCTGTGCGCTGCTGTTCGTGAGCCTGGGTGGCTACACGATCAAGCTGTTCTTCGCGTGGGCCGTGATCGGCCTTGCCGTCTACGCGCTGTACGGTCGGCACCGTTCGCACCTGGCGAACGGCACCACCCACGGGGACTGACGGTCAGCTCGCCGGGGCCGGCGGCGGCGCGCCTTCGCGCAGTTCTGCCGGCAGATGGGGAGCGATCGCTTCCACCAGCTGCATGAACACGCGCGGGTTGCCCGCGACGATGTTGCCGTTCTGCTTGTACTCGGCGCCATCCAGCGTGCCGACAAGGCCACCGGCCTCGCGGATCAGCAGCGTGCCGGCGGCCGTGTCCCAGGCCTTCAGGCCGATCTCGAAGAAGCCATCAGTCCGACCGGCCGCCACGTAGGCGAGGTCCAGCGAGGCCGCGCCCGGGCGGCGCACGCCGGCGGCGGTCTGCATGACCGACTTCAGCATGCCCATGTAGGGGTCGAGGAAGTGCAGGTTTTCCCGGTAAGGGAAGCCCGTGCCGATCAACGCGCCCTGCAGCGTGCGCTGCTTGCTGACGCGCAGGCGTCGGTTCTCGAGGTAGGCGCCGCTGCCCCGCGACGCGGTGAAGATTTCCTGCCGCATCGGGTCATAGATCACCGCGTGTTCGATCTGGTCCCGCACCTGGCAGGCGATCGAAACCGCGAACTGCGGGAAGCCATGCATGAAATTCGTCGTGCCATCGAGCGGATCGATGATCCAGGTCGTGTCGGCGTTGCCGAAGGCGCCGCTTTCCTCGGCGAGGAAGGCGTGGTGCGGATAGGCCGTGCGCAGGATGCCGATGATCTCGGCCTCCGCGGCGTGGTCGATGTTCGTGACGAAGTCGTTGAGCCCCTTGGCGGTGGACTCGACGCCCTCGAAGCGGGCCATGGCACGGGCGATGGTCTCGCCGGCCTTGCGGGCCGCGCGCACGGCGGTATTGACGAATGGGTGCATGCTAAAGAACCAGAGCCCGGCGATGCGGGGATACGCCTAGAATACCAGATCCCCCGTTCACCTCTTCCAGCGCCGATGCCCCAGAGTCCGCCCCCGCCGATTTCCCTGCGATTCGTGCTGATCGACACGAGCCACCCCGGCAACATCGGGGCCGTGGCGCGTGCGATGAAGAACATGGCACTGGCGGACCTGGTGCTTGTGAACCCCAGGCAGTTCCCGGATCCGGAAGCCACCGCGCGGGCCTCCGGGGCGGATGACGTCCTGGAGCGCGCGCGCGTCGTGTCGACGCTCGCCGAGGCACTCGAAGGCTGCGGCTTCGTGATGGCCACGACGGCCCGCGAACGCGACCAGGTGTTCCGCGTTTATGAAGTCCGCGAAGCCGCGCTGCGCCTCGTCGACGAGGCCCGTTCCGCCGCGACGGCGGGCCATAGCGTGGCGGTGTTGTTCGGCACGGAACGCTTCGGCCTGACGAACGAACAGCTGCAGGCCGCGCATGCGCTGCTGCGCATCCCGGCCAATCCCGAGTACGAGTCGCTGAACATCGCGATGGCTGCGCAGCTGATCGGCTACGAGATCCTGATGGCGCGGCGCGGTGCGGCAGGCGTGGCCGCCGTGCCCCGCGAGGTGCCGCTGGCCGAAGCCGCGGCCATGGAGCGGTTGTATGTCCATTTGCAGGAAGTCATGGACGAGGTCGACTTCCGCGACCGCACCCAGAGCGGCATCCGGCTCATGAACCGCATCCGCCGCTTCCTGAACCGGGCGGAGCTGGACGTCAACGAAGTGAATATCCTGCGCGGCTTCCTGACCTGCGTGCAGAACCGCCGGCGCATGGCCGGCTCGCCCCGGTGACCGCCGAACCGGTCTACCTGGACCACGCGGCAACGACGCCGGTAGATCCGCGCGTTGCCGCCCTGGTCTCGGCGCTGATGGCTGCCCCACCGGGGAATCCGGGCTCGAGCCATGCACCCGGCCGCCGGGCCGCGGCCCAGGTCGATGCCGCCAGAGCCCAGGTGGCCGCGCTGGTGAACGCCGTACCCGAGCAGGTCGTCTTCACCTCGGGGGCCACGGAGGCGGACAACCTCGCCATCCTGGGCCACCTGCGTGGCCTGCCGGCCGCACGTCGCGCGGGTGCCGAAGTCATCACCCTCGCCACCGAGCACAAGGCCGTGCTCACGCCTGTACGCAAGCTGGAACACGAGGGATACACCGCGCGCATCTTGACGCCCGGTCACACCGGTCGGCTCGCGCCCAGTCAATTGGAGGCGGCTATTACGCCCGCGACGGCGCTGGTGTCGGTGCTGCACGTGAACAACGAAACGGGTGTCGTCCAGGACATCGCGGGGATTGCTGCGCTTTGCGCGGCGCGCGGGATCGCGCTGCACGTGGACGCCGCACAGTCCGCCGCCTGGCTGCCGATCGACATGGCCGGCATCGATTACCTCTCGTTGAGTGGCCACAAGCTCGGCGGACCGCCGGGCGTGGGCGCTCTGGTCATCGCGCCGCGTCGCCGCGCCACGCTCGAGCCGCTGGTCGTGGGTGGCGGGCAGGAGCGGGGGCTGCGCGCCGGGACGCTGCCCGTGCCGCTGGTGGCGGGCTTCGGCCTGGCATGCGAGTTGGTCCGTGCCGACCGCGAGGCCGCCTCGAACCGTGTCGCGGCGCTGCGCGATCGCCTCCACGCGGCGCTGGAAACCCTGCCGGGGGTACTGTTCAACGGCGACCGCGAGTATCGATCGCCGGCGATCCTGAACCTGTCCTTCGAGGGCGTGGAGGGTGAGGCGCTGGTCACCGCGCTGCCGGGCCTGGCCCTTTCCACGGGCTCGGCCTGCGACTCCGCGACTGGCGAGCCGTCCTTCGTGCTGCGGGCCTTGGGCCGTGACACGCAGCTGGCACAGGCGTCGTTGCGGTTCAGCCTGGGTCGCGGCACCACGGCCACGGAGATCGACATCGCAGTCGCCGCGGTGGGGCAGGCCGTGGCGCAACTGCGCGCGCAGTCGCCGGACCGGCCCCTGCCCGTGGCGGACTGGCAGGCCGCCGGTGACGACATCCGCGTTGGGGAGGCCGGTGCCGTGCGGCTGGGAACCTGGGTCCGCCTGCTGCTTTGCATCAGGCAGAGCCGGATCGAAGGCGCGCGCTTCCAGGCCTATGGCTGCCCCCACGTGCTGGCCGTCTGCGAGCGATTGGTTGTTGCGCTGCGGGGCCTTCCCGTCGAGGCACCGCAGCCCGGCACGCCGGAAGACTGGCGCCAGGCCGTCGACGCGCCGGTTGAAAAGCTCGGCAGGATCCTCATCATCGAAGATGCCCTGCGCGCCGCGCGGGCTTGATTTACGGTACCGACATGAGCATCCACCTGACTGATTCCGCCGCCGACCGCGTCCGCCAACATCTCGTGAAGCGGGGCAAGGGGCTGGGGCTGCGCCTGGGCGTCCGCAAGACCGGCTGCTCGGGGTTCGCTTATGTCATCGACTACGCCGACGAGGCGGGCGCCGCGGACCTCGTTTTCGAGGAGCGGGGCGTTAAGGTCTTCGTCGACCCGGACAGCCTGCCGTTGATCGATGGCACGACTGTCGACTTCGTCCGGCAGGGCCTCAACGAGGCCTTCCGCTTCCAGAACCCCAACGTGACCGGGGAATGCGGCTGCGGCGAGAGCTTCAACGTCTGAAGGCCCGGCAATTGCTGCCCCGGAAAGGGTAGAATCAAGGGCTTTTCCTCAAGGTGGAGTCCTGTCCCATGGCGCTCGAGCGCACTTTTTCGATCGTTAAGCCCGACGGCGTTGCCCGCAACCTGATCGGTGAGGTCTACCGTCGCTTCGAGGCCGCCGGCCTCAAGATCGTGGCCTCCAAGCTCACGCATCTGTCGAAGGCGGAAGCCGAAGGCTTCTATGCCGTGCACAAGGCGCGTCCGTTCTTCAACGACCTCGTGGCCTACATGATTTCCGGCCCGGTGATGTTGCAGGTCCTGGAAGGCGAGAACGCCGTCCTCAAGAATCGCGAGATCATGGGTGCCACGGACCCGAAGAAGGCCGACAAGGGCACGATCCGCGCCGACCTCGCCGAGAGCATCGAGGCGAACACCGTGCACGGTTCGGACTCGGCCGAGAACGCCGCGATCGAGATCGCGTACTTCTTCGCCCAGACGGAAATCCACACCCGCTGAAGCGGGCGTGAGATGACGTGACCGACACCCGCGTCAACCTGCTCGGCCTGACACGCCCCGAGCTCGAGGCCTGGATCCTCGAGCGCGGCGGCAAGTCATTCCGCGCGCGTCAGCTGTTCCATTGGCTGTACAAGCGTGGCGAGACGGATTTCGACGCGATGACGGACCTGGCCAAGGCCTTCCGCGAACAGCTGAAGGCCGAGGCCTGCGTCACCTTGCCGGAGGTCGTCACCCGGCAGGATTCGACCGACGGCACGATCAAGTGGATGCTGCGCGCGGACAACGCGCAGGGCTTCGAGATGGTCTACATCCCGGACGCCGAGCGCGCCACGCTGTGCATTTCCTCCCAGGTCGGCTGTGCCATGGACTGCAGCTTCTGCTCCACGGCGCAGCAGGGCTTCAACCGCAACCTGACCGCCGCGGAGATCGTGGGGCAGGTGTTCCTCGCGCAGAAGGAACTCGGCTTCAAGGCCGGCGACGACCGCATGATCAGCAACATCGTGCTGATGGGCATGGGCGAGCCGCTCGCGAATTTTCGCAACGTCGTGCCCGCGACGCGCATCCTGCTCGATGACCTCGGCTTCGATTTCTCCCGCCGCCGGCTGACGCTCTCCACGAGCGGGCTGGTGCCGCAGATGTACAAGCTCGCCGAGGAAAGCAACGTCGCGCTTGCCGTGTCGCTGCATGCCCCGGACGATGAATTGCGCAGCCAGCTGGTGCCGATCAACAAGCGCCACAACATCGCCGAGCTGCTGGATGCCTGCTGGCATTACATCGACGAACAGAATGGCCGCAGCGTCACGTTCGAATACGTGATGCTCGATGGCATCAACGATTCCCCCGCCCAGGCGCGCGCGCTGGCGCGGCTGCTGAAGGGCCACCCGGCCAAGGTGAACCTGATCCCCTTCAATCCCTTCCCCGGTTCGCCGTATCGCCGCTCCAAGCCCGAGGCCATCAAGGCCTTCCTCGACCAGGTGCTCAAGGGCGGCGTCATGGCGACCGTCCGTCGCACGCGCGGTGATGACATCGACGCGGCCTGCGGCCAGCTCGTGGGCAAGGTCATCGACCGCACGACCGTGCGCCTCGGTTCCAAGCGCATCGGTGTCGTGGCCGAAGGCACCGAGGTCCGCGCGTGATCCGAAGGTCGGCCTTTGCGCTGCTGTCCGCCCTGGCCGTGCTCGGGCTGGCCGCGCCGATCCGCGCGGCGGACCTGAATCCGGACGCCGCGCGTGCGAACGTGCAGCTCGGCGTGGCCTACCTGCAGCAGGGCAACCTCGCCGTCGCGAAGGAAAAGCTCGAACGCGCCCTGAAGCAGGCGCCGCGCAGCGTCGAGGTGCACACCGCGCTGGCCTTCCTGTACGAGCGCCTCGACAAGCCTGTGAAGGCCGAAGAGGAATACGAAACGGCGATGAAGCTCGCCCCGGCTAGCTCGGACGTCCGCAATAACTACGCGGTGTTCCTCTGCGGCCACGGCAAGGTCGACAAGGCGCTGGCCAACTTCGACCTCGCCGCCAAGGACCGCCTTTACGCGACGCCCTGGGCGGCGCTTACGAACTCGGCCATCTGCCTGCGGACGGTCAAGCGCGGTCCCGAGGCGATCCGTCCCCTCGAGGAGGCGATCAGGCTGCGGCCGGATTACGCATCCGCCGTGTACGAGCTGGCGGACCTCAAGATCGAGCTGGGCTCGCCCGCCGAGGCCTCGCAGGTGGTCGATCGTTTCCTGGCCATCGGCCTGGTCTCGCCGGATGTGTTGCTGGCGGGCGTTCGCGCCGCGCAGGCACGCGGCGACCGGGCTGCCGCGCAGGTGTATGTCCGGCGCTTGCGCCGTGATTTCCAGGACAGCGCGCAGACGCGCGCGCTGCCCCAGTTGCTGGGCGAATAGGACTGATGCAGCAAAACGTGGAGCAGAGCGCGCAATCCGGTCTCGGCCAGGTGCTGAAGGCCGCGCGCGAGAAGCGTGGAACGACCCTGGCCGAAGCGGCCGGCAAACTCCGCGTCGATGTGGCCGTGCTGGAGGCGCTCGAAGGCGAACGCTTCGACGAGCTGGGTGCGCCGGTGTTTGTGCGAGGGCATCTGCGCCATTACGCGGAATTGCTGGGCGAGGCCCCGGATGCCCTGCAGGCGATGTATGCCGGACATGATTCAGCAGGCATTGCGCCGGATCTGACTCGCGCACCGCGCATCAAGGACCGGCGACCGGCGCGTGTTCGCGTGTCGCGCAGCTCCCGGCATCGCAGGGGTCGCCTCCTGCTCGGCATCGGCCTGCTGGTGCTGGCCGGCGCCCTCTGGTGGGGGCTGGTCGCGCAGGCGGCCCCCTGATTCGGCCCTGTTGAACGGATTGAACGTGGAAAACAAATTCCTGGTGCAGGCCGTCCGCGGCATGAACGACGTGCTGCCGGCGAACATCGCGGGTTGGGAGCGGCTCGAGCGCGTGACGCGCGAGCTGTTCGCCGCCTATGGCTTCGAGGAAATGCGGCTGCCGATCGTCGAGCACACCTCGCTCTTCAAGCGCGCGATCGGCGAGTTCACCGACATCGTCGAGAAGGAGATGTACACCTTCACCGACACCGGTGGTGACAGCCTGACGCTGCGCCCCGAAGCGACGGCGGGTGTCGTGCGCGCGGCCATCACCAACGGCATGCTGCGCGGCGCGCGCCTGAAACTCTGGACCTCCGGTCCGATGTTCCGCCACGAGCGTCCGCAGAAGGGCCGCTATCGCCAGTTCCATCAGATCGACGTCGAGTCGATCGGTTTCCCGGGCCCGGATATCGACGCCGAGCTGATCGCGATGACCGCGCGGCTCTGGAAGCAGCTGGGCATCACGCGCGTGAAGCTCAAGATCAACTCGCTGGGCACGAGCGAGGCGCGCCGTGCCTACCGCGAAATCCTGGTCGCGTACTTCCGCCAGCACCAGGCCGTGCTGGATGCGGACAGCCTGCGCCGGCTCGAAGGCAATCCGCTGCGCATCCTCGACAGCAAGAACCCCGACATGCAGGCGGTCATCTCCGGCGCGCCGCTGCTGACGGACCACCTCGATCCCGAATCGCGCGACCATTTCGATACGCTCTGCGCGATGCTGGCTGCGGCCGGCATCGAATACGTCGTCGATCCGCGGCTGGTCCGTGGCCTCGATTACTACTCGCGCACCGTGTTCGAGTGGGTGACCGACGCGCTGGGCGCGCAGGATGCGATCTGCTCGGGTGGACGCTATGACGGCCTCATCACGCAGCTCGGTGGCGAGGCGACGCCGGCGATCGGTTTTGCGATGGGCGTCGAGCGCGTCGTCGAGCTGCTGTCGCAGGTCGAGGAAGAGCCCGAGCCGCCGTCGGCGGATGTTTACGTCGTCACGGCCGGTGAACGTGCGCAGCGTGCGGCGCTCGGCATCGTCGAGGGCCTGCGCGACGCGATGCCCGACGTGACGCTGCACGTGAACCTGGGCGGCGGCAACCTCAAGAAGCAGTTTGCGCGTGCGGACAAGTCCGGCGCGCTGCTGGCGCTGGTGCTCGGCGACGGCGAACTGGAGCGCGGCGTGGCTGCGCTGAAACCTTTGCGGCACGAGGCCGGTCAGAGCGAATGCGCGCTCGAGGACCTCGCCGACCGCATCCCGGCCCTGCTCGTCGAGCTGGCCGGTTCCCCCGAAGAACTCTGACCGGAAGGACGCATCACCGTGGATCTGCTCGAAGAAGGCGAACAGTGGGAAGCTCTCAAGGCCTGGTTCCGTGAAAACGGCCTCGCCATCGTGGCCGGCGCGCTCATCGGCGTCATCGGCCTGTTCGGTTGGCGCTGGTGGACGTCGCACTCCGAAGCGCAGCATCTGGCCGCCAGCGAGGCCTATGAAAAGCTGCTCTCGCGTGCCGAAGGCAGCAACCTCGATACGGCACTGAAGGACCTGGAGCAGTTCCAGAAGGATTACGCCGGATCGGCCTATGCCGCGCCGGCGCAGCTGGCCGTGGCGCGCATCCACGTGGCCAAGGACGAGCTCGACAAGGCGGCTGCGGACCTGCGCGCCGTGGCGGACACCGCGAAGGACCCGCAGTTGCGCACCGTCGCCACGCTGCGTCTCGCCCGCGTGCAGATCGCGCAGGGCAAGCCGGATGACGCGATCAAGACGCTGGGCACCGGCGACGCCGGTGCTTTCCAGTCGGCGTTCTCGGAAGTGCGGGGCGATGCCCTGCAGGCCAAGGGTGATGCCACGGCGGCGCTGCGTGAATACGAAGCCGCAAAGACTGCGCGTGCCGCAGCCGTCGTATCCGGTGGCGAGGCAGCCGGCGCCGAAGGCGACCTGCTCGACCTCAAGATCAACGACCTGAAGTCCGCACCATGAACCACAGCCTGACCGCCCTTCGGCCGTACCGCGCGCTGGCCGGGCTCTGCGCCACGCTGGCGCTGCTCGCGGCGTGTTCCTCGAACGACAAGGTTGATCCCCCTGCCTCTCTCGTCAAGATCCGCGAGACCGTGCGCATCGAGAAGCTGTGGAGCGCCAATGTCGGTGGCGCCGCGCCGAAGCTGCGGCTCGGCCTGGGCGTCGCCGCCGAAGGCGGCCGCGTGTTCGCCGCGGGCCACGACGGCGATGTGAGTGCCTATGCGCTGAACAGCGGCAAGACGCTGTGGCAGGCTAAAACACGCGTGAAGATCGCCGGCGGTCCCGGCGTGGGCGACGGTCTGGTCGTCGTCGGCGCGAGCTACGGCGACATCGTTGCGCTGGATGCCTTCACCGGCGCGCTGCGCTGGAAGACGCGCGTGAACAGCGAAATCCTCTCCGCCCCGGCCATCGGTGGTGGCGTGGTGCTGCTGCGTGCAGTCGATGGGCGGCTCGTCGCGCTGTCGGCGGAAAACGGTCGCCAGCTGTGGGCGGCCGAACAGAACGTGCCGCGCCTGTCGCTGCGTGGCGCTGCGACGCCCCTCATTTCCGGTGACATGGCCATCTCCGGTTTCGACAACGGCCGCGTGATGGCCATTGGCCTGCGTGATGGCCAGACGGCCTGGGATATCGCGGTTGCGCCGCCGAGTGGTCGTTCGGAACTCGAGCGTCTCGTCGACATCGACTCGGGTCTCAGCGCCGTCGGTGACGATGTGTATGCCGTGACCTACCAGGGCAAGGTGGCGCGCCTCGCAAAGGATTCCGGTCAGGTCTGGTGGTCGCGCGACCTGTCGAGCTATCGCGGTCTCGCGACCGACGATGACGGCGTCTACATCTCCACGTCGGAAGGCCAGCTCGTGAAGATCGGCCGCCGCACGGGCGTCGAGCTCTGGCGCACCGATTCGCTCAAGAACCGCAAGCTTTCCGCGCCGGTCGTCGTCGGTGGTCAGGTGGCCGTCGCCGACTTCAAGGGTTTCGTGCACTTCTTCGACGTGAACACGGGTGCTCCGACGGCGCGCGTGCAGGGCGGTGGCCTGGCCGAAAGCAGCTGGCTGGGCACCGGTACGCGGATTTCGAATCCGCCGGTCGCCGTCGGCGACGTCGCGCTCTTCATCAATGACAAAGGACACGTCACGGCTTACCGGGTAACCGGGCCGCGTCGTCGCTGAACACACCATGCTGCCGATCGTCGCGCTCGTTGGTAGGCCGAATGTCGGCAAGTCCACCCTCTTCAACACGCTGACCAGCACGCGCGACGCCATCGTCGCGGACGTGCCGGGCGTCACGCGGGACCGCCAGTACGGCTACGGTCGGCTGGGTCCCGTGCCCTATATCGCTGTCGACACCGGCGGTGTCGTCGAGAACACGGTCACGGGTGTCGAAGCGCTCATGCGCGAGCAGACCGAGCGGGCCATCGCCGAGGCTGACCGTCTCGTGCTGGTGGTCGACGGTCGCGTCGGCCTCACCAACGAAGACATCTTCGTCGGCCGCCTGCTGAAGCGATCGGGCAAGCCCGTCATCCTCGCAGTGAACAAGGCCGAAGGCCGCGACGCCGGCGTCATCGCTGCAGAATTCCATCGCCTGGGCTGTGGCGAACCTTTCGCAATCGCCGCCGTGAGCGGCCTGCGTTGCGACGCGCTGATGGACGAAGTGCTCAAGGGCCTCGAGCCGGATACGGACGCTGCACCGCCGGATGACGATTCGATCCGCATCGCGATCATCGGTCGCCCGAACGTCGGCAAGTCCACGCTGGTCAATCGCTTCATCGGTGAAGAGCGCGTGATCGCCACCGACCTGCCGGGCACCACGCGCGACAGTATCTTCGTCCCCTTCGAGCGCGATGGCCGCAAGTTCACGCTGATCGACACGGCCGGCGTGCGCCGCCGCGCGCGCGTCGCCGATGACGTCGAGAAGGCCAGCGTCGCCAAGACGCTGCAGGCCATCGCTGCGGCACACATCGTGGTCATGGTGCTCGACGCCCATTCGGAAGTGGCCGAACAGGATGCGAGCGTACTGGGCATCGCTTTCGAGCGTGGCCGGGCGCTGCTGATCGCCGTGAACAAGTGGGACGGCATCGCCACCGATCAGCGCGAGACGATCCAGAACGACCTCGCGCTGCGCCTGAATTTCGTGCCTTTCGCGCCCGTGCATTACATCTCGGCCCGGCATGGCACTGGCGTGGGTGAGTTGGCCCGCGCGGCCGTGAAGGCCTATGACGCATCGATGCGTGCGATGGCCACGCCGCAGCTCACGCGCGTCATGGAAAAGGCCATCGAGGCCCACCAGCCGCCGCTCGTGCAGGGCCGCCGCATCAAGCTGCGCTATGCGCACCAGGGCGGCAAGAACCCGCCCCGCATCATCGTGCACGGCAACCAGACCTTCGCCGTGCCGGATGCCTACCGGCGTTATCTCTCGAACGTGTTCCGCGAGGCCTTCGACCTCTTCGCGAACCCGGTCGTCCTTGAATTCCGCA
>CANGMU010000050.1 GCA_947454665.1 Pseudomonadota bacterium
ATGATCACGATGCGCGTCGGGTTCTCGTGGTCCGACTCGTCGCGGATGTCGTCGACCATCGGCAGCTTCTTTTCACGGCACTGCTGCGCGATCTGTTCCTGCACCTTCGAACCGGAGACCTGGTGCGGCAGCGTCGTGATGACGATGTTGCCGGTGTCCTCATCGATCTTCCAGGTGGCGCGTGCGCGGTAGCTGCCCGTGCCGTTCTCGTAAAGAGCGGCGAGTTCATGGCGCGGGGACACGATCTCCGCGCCGGTCGGCAGGTCGGGCCCCTTCACGTACTTCATCAACTGCTTCGTCGTCGCCTCGGGCTCGTCGAGCAGGTGGATGCAGGCGTTGGCGACCTCGCGCAGATTGTGCGGCGGGACGTCGGTCGCCATGCCTACGGCGATGCCCGAGGTGCCATTGAGCAACAGGTTCGGCAGGCGGGCCGGCAGGATCAGCGGCTCTTCCAGCGTACCGTCGAAATTCGGGCCGAAATCCACCGTGCCCTTCTCGATCTCGCCCAGCAGCAGTTCGGCATAGCGCGTCAGTCGCGCTTCGGTGTAACGCATGGCGGCGAAGGACTTCGGGTCGTCCGTCGAACCCCAGTTGCCCTGCCCATCCACGATCGGATAGCGATAGGTGAAGGGCTGCGCCATGTGGACCATGGCTTCGTAGCAGGCCGAATCGCCATGCGGGTGGAACTTGCCGATCACGTCGCCGACGGTGCGGGCCGACTTCTTGTGCTTGTTCTGCGATGACAGCGACAGCTCGCTCATCGCATAGATGATGCGACGCTGCACGGGCTTGAGGCCATCGCCCAACGCCGGCAGGGCGCGGTCGAGGATGACGTACATCGAATAGTCGAGGTAGGCCTTCTCGGTGAAGCTGCGGAGCGTCTGGCGCTCGACGCCTTCGAAGTTCAATTCCAGATCTTGCACGGTTCGCGTTTCCTCAGACCTGCACGTCGGCCAAGTTGCCCTTCAGTTCGAGCCACTCGCGACGATCCGCCGCGCGCTTTTTCGCGAGCAGCATGTCCATCAGCTGGTCGGTGTCATCGGCCGCATCCACCGTCAGCTGCACGAGCCGTCGCGTGGCCGGATCCATCGTCGTCTCGCGCAACTGCAAGGGGGACATCTCGCCCAGGCCCTTGAAGCGCGTGACGACGGGCTTCGCGCGGTTCTTGCTCTCGGCCAGCTGATGCAGGAAGGCATCGCGCTCGGCATCGTCCAGTGCGTAATGCACCTGCTTGCCCGCATCGATGCGGAACAGCGGCGGCATGGCGACGAACACGTGGCCGCCGAGCACCAGCGGCCGGAAATGACGCAGGAACAGCGCACAGAGCAGCGTCGCGATGTGCTGGCCATCGGAGTCCGCGTCCGCGAGGATGCAGATCTTCTGGTAGCGCAGTTCCGAGATGTCGGCCGAGCCCGGATCCACGCCGATCGCGATGCTGATGTTGTGCACTTCCTCGGACGAGGCGACCTGGCCGTGCTCCAGCTCCCAGGTGTTGAGGATCTTGCCGCGCAGGGGCATGACCGCCTGGATGTTGCGGTCACGGGCCTGGCGGGCGGATCCACCGGCCGAATCACCCTCGACCAGGAACAGCTCCGAACGCTTCGGGTCCTGGCTGGTGCAATCGGCCAGCTTGCCGGGCAAGGCCGGACCGGAGACGGCCTTCTTGCGCGTGACGCGTTGCGCGGCCTTCAGCCTTTCCTGCGCGTTCGCGATGGCGAACTGCGCGATGCCCTCGCCCGCATCCGGATGCTGGTTCAGCCACAGCGCGGTGGCATCGCGGGCATAGCCCTCCACCAGCGCAGCGGCCTCGCGCGAGCCAAGACGCTCTTTCGTCTGGCCGGCGAACTGCGGCTCGCGCATCTTCATCGACAGCACGAAGGAGACGCCGCTCCAGATGTCTTCGGGCGAGAGCTTCACGCCACGCGGCAGCAGGTTGCGGAACTCGGCGAACTCGCGGATGGCCGCGCAGACACCGCCCCGCAGGCCGTTGACGTGCGTGCCACCACCCGAGGTCGGGATCAGATTCACGTAGCTTTCGGACACCGACTGCGGCAGGTCCGGCGCCCAGGCCATGGCCCATTCGACCGAATCCTGCGCGGAACCCATCTTGCCGGTCAGCGGTTCCTTGGGCATGCGTTCGACGTTGCCCATCGCCTCGAGCAGGTACTCCGACAGCGCGCCGGTGTAGAACCATTCTTCCTTGTCGCCGGTGTGCTCGTTCTCGAAGCGCACGCGCAGTCCCGGGCACAGCACGGCCTTGGCCTTGAGCGTGTGGCGCAGGTCGGAGACGAGGAATTTGTCTGTATCGAAAAACTTGCCGTCCGGCAGGAAGCGCACCGTCGTGCCGGTATTCGCCTTGCCGACCGTGCCGACTTCCTTGAGGGGCGAGGCAAGGTTGCCGTCGCGGAACCCGATGTGGAATTCCTTGCCACCACGCCGCACGGTGCAGTCCAGCTGCGAGGACAACGCGTTCACCACCGACACACCCACGCCATGCAGCCCACCTGAGAAGGTGTAGGCCGTGTCGGAGAACTTTCCACCGGCATGCAGCCGAGTGAGGATCAGTTCGACGCCGCTGACCTTCTCCACCGGGTGGATGTCCACGGGCATGCCACGGCCGTTGTCCGCGACGGACAAGGCGCCGTCCTTGTGGAGGACGACCGAGATCTCGGTGCAGTGGCCACCCAATGCTTCGTCGACGCTGTTGTCGATGACTTCATGGGCGAGGTGATTGGGGCGCGTCGTCTCGGTGTACATACCTGGACGGCGGCGGACCGGATCGAGTCCGGAGAGGACCTCGATATCGGAAGCGCTGTAGCTCGGGGTCATTCAGGCTCGGCAGGGAACGCCGCGGACGCGCGGCGGCGGAAACTCTAGACGTGCCCCCGGGGAGGGTCAAATCAGCATTGAAATCGGGCCGCCGGACTGTATAACGTCGCGGGTTTACGCAAACCGACGCCCTCCTTCCTCCCGGAACCCCCTCCATGGCGCGCAAACCGCAGTCTGATCCGCCGTCCACGCCCGATTTCGAAGCCTCACTGGGAGAGCTCGAAGCGCTCGTGGAGCGTCTGGAACGCGGCGACCTGCCCCTTGAGGAGGCCCTGAAGGACTTCGAGCGCGGCGTGCAGCTGACGCGGCAGTGCCAGGGATCCCTGAGCGACGCGCAGCAGAAGGTCGAAATCCTGCTGAAGGACGGTGGCGGATCCCGCCCGCAGCCCTTTGCCGAGGGTGTGGCGGACGACGGCGATGACTGAACCGACTGCCGGTACGGGTATCGCGGAGGACATCCTTCGGTACCAGTCGCGCATCGAACAGGTGCTCGACCGCTACCTGCAATTACCGGAACCCGGCACCCCGCGGCTGCTCGAAGCCATGCGCTACAGCGTGCTGGGCGGCGGCAAACGCCTGCGGCCCGTACTGGTCTACTGCACCGGGGAGGCACTCGGCGCCCCCCTTGAATCACTGGATGCAGCAGCTGCAGCGGTGGAACTCATCCACGCCTACAGCCTGATCCACGACGACCTGCCGGCGATGGACGACGACGACCTGCGTCGCGGCCAGCCCACCTGCCACAAGGCGTTCGACGAAGGCACGGCGATCCTGGCCGGCGATGCCCTGCAGTGCCTGGCTTTCGAGGTACTGGCTGCAAACCGGGCGGGCAGCATGCCGCCTGCGGCGCAGCTGCAGGCCCTGCGGGTCCTCGCCCAGGGCATCGGCACCGCCGGCATGGCCGGCGGACAAGCCATCGACCTGGAAGCCGTCGGCCATCGCCTGGACCTCACGCAACTGCAGGATATGCACCGACGCAAGACCGGTGCCCTGCTGAAGGCCAGCGTGCTGCTCGGCGCGATCTGCGCCGGCGTCACCGATGGGCCGGAATACGCGGCGCTGGACCACTTCGGCGCCGAACTGGGGCTCGCCTTCCAGATCCAGGACGACATCCTGGACGTCGAGGGCGATGTCACGACCCTCGGCAAGGCCGTCGGCGCCGATGCCGCACTGGACAAGCCAACCTACCCGAGCCTGCTGGGCCTGGCGCGCGCGCGCGCGCTGGCGCAGGAAGCGCGCGACACCGCACTGACCAGCCTCGTCCTCTTCGGCGAGCGAGGTGCCGCGCTGGCACGTCTGGCCCACTTCGTGGTCGACCGCCGCCACTGAGGCGGGGGTCCAGCGTGTAAACTGCCACGATGGCCGCCCCGGTTTCCCATTCCCTGCTTGACGGCCTGCGCTCGCCAGCCGATTTGCGACATCTGGATATCGCCGGCCTCGAAGCCCTTGCCGTCGAACTGCGCGATTTCCTCATCCAGTCGGTCAGCACGCGCGGCGGTCATTTCGCCGCTGGCCTCGGCACGGTCGAACTGACCATCGCCCTGCACCATGTCTTCAACACGCCTCATGACCGTCTGGTCTGGGACGTCGGTCACCAGGCCTATCCGCACAAGGTGCTGACGGGTCGCAAGGACCAGCTCGGCAGCATCAAGCAGAAGGACGGCCTGGCCCCATTCCCGAACCGGGCCGAGAGCGAGTACGACACCTTCGGCACGGGCCATTCCTCGACATCCATCAGCGCCGCGCTCGGCATGGCCATCGGTGCCGCCGCGCGGGGCGAGTCACGCCGCGTGGTCGCCGTGATCGGCGACGGCGCGATGAGTGGCGGCATGGCCTTCGAAGCCCTGAACCACGCGGGCACGCTGCCGGCGAACCTGCTCGTCGTGCTGAACGACAACGAGATGTCGATTTCCGAGGGCGTCGGGGCCTTGTCCCAGTACTTCGCGCGCCTGATCGCGGGTCGGGCCTATTCCACGCTGCGCGAAGGCGGCAAGCGCGTGCTCTCCCACATGCCGATGCTGAGCCGCCTCGCGCGACGCTCGGAAGAGCACTTCAAGGGCATGGTCCTGCCGGGCACGCTCTTCGAGGAAATGGGCTTCAACTACATCGGGCCGATCGATGGCCACGACGTGGGCACGCTCGTCTCGGTACTGAAGAACATCAGCACGCTGGATGGCCCGCAGTTCCTGCACGTCATCACGAAGAAGGGCAAGGGTTACGCGCCCGCCGAAGCCGACCCCATCAAGTGGCACGGCCCGGGTCCCTTCGACCCCACGAGCGGCACGATCTTCAAGGAAAAGGCCAGCGGGCCCACCTATTCGCAGGTCTTCGGTGACTGGCTCTGCGACGTCGCCGCGCAGGACGAACGCATCGTCGGCATCACGCCGGCCATGCGCGAAGGCTCGGGCCTCGTCGAATTCTCCCGGCGCTTCCCGGACCGTTACTTCGATGTGGCGATCGCCGAACAGCACGCGGTCACCTTCGCCGCGGGCCTGGCCTGCGAAGGCATCAAGCCGGTCGTTGCGATCTATTCGACCTTCCTGCAGCGCGGCTATGACCAGCTGGTGCACGACGTGGCGCTGCAGAACCTGCCGGTGGTCTTCGCGATCGACCGCGCCGGCCTCGTCGGCAGCGACGGCGCCACGCACCAGGGCAGCTACGACATCTCGTTCCTGCGCTGCATCCCGAACATGGTGATCATGACGCCGTCGGACGAGAACGAATGCCGACAGCTGCTCTACACCGCGACGACGCTCTCGCAGCCCTCCGCCGTGCGCTATCCGCGCGGCACGGGGCCGGGCACGACCGTTGCGCGCGCCATGACCGCGCTGCCCGTGGGTCGTGGCATCGTGCGCCGCGAAGGCCAAAGCGGCCTTTCGATCTTCGCCTTCGGCACGCTGCTCGCCGCAGCCCTTGAAGCCGGCGAACACCTGGATGCCACCGTGGTCGACATGCGCTTCGTGAAGCCGATGGACCAGGCACTGGTGTTGCAACTGGCAGCCCGCAGCGAGGCCATCGTCACGATCGAGGAGAACGCCGTGGCCGGCGGCGCGGGCAGTGCCGTCTGCGAAGTGCTGGATGGCGCGCAGATCCTCGTGCCCCGCCTGTGCATCGGCATCCCGGACCGTTTCATCGAACACGGATCGCGCGAGGAATGTCTCGTCGCGGCAGGCCTGGACACGCAGACCGTGCTGGCCCGCATCAGCCGTTGGTGGGAACCGATGCGTGCAGGGTTGAACCGCCGCACCCCCGCCCTTACATTGCCTTGATGACCACTTCTCCCCCGATCGAGGACGTGCAGAGCCGTCCCGACGCACGCCAGCTCCCCATCAACCGCGTCGGCATCAAGGACATCCGCCATCCGGTCCGCGTGCGCGACCGTTCCTCGGCCGAGCAGCACACCGTCGCGACCTTCGCGATGTACGTTCAGCTGCCGCACAACTTCAAGGGCACGCACATGTCTCGCTTCGTGGAGATCCTCCACCGCGAGCGCGAAGTGTCGGTCGAGTCCTTCCCGAAGCTGCTGGCCGAGATGACGCGCCGGCTCGATGCCCAGTCCGGCCACATCGAGATGGGTTTCTCGTTCTTCGTGATGAAGAAGGCGCCGGTCTCCGGCGTCGAAAGCCTGATGGATTACCAGGTCAGCCTCATCGGCGAAATCCACGGCGACTGTGTAGACACCTGGGTGCGCGTCGTCGTGCCGGTAACCAGCCTCTGCCCCTGCTCGAAGAAGATCTCCGATTACGGTGCGCACAACCAGCGCTCGCACATCACGATCCGTGCGCGCCTGGCCGAAGGCACCCACCTGTGGATCGAGGAGCTCATCGACATCGCCGAGCAGGAAGCCTCCTGCGAGGTCTACGGCATCCTCAAGCGTCCGGACGAGAAATACGTGACGGAGAAGGCCTACGACAACCCGAAGTTCGTCGAGGACATCATCCGTGATGTCGCCGGGCGACTGAACCGCGAAGACCGCATCGCCGAGTACGAACTGGAGACCGAGAACTTCGAGTCCATCCACAACCACTCGGCCTATGCGCAGATCACGAACGTGAAGGATGGCGCGACCCGTCGACGCTGACCGCGCCCGTTCCTTCCCGCCGCTGGTCGGGGCGGCACCGAGAGTGCTCATCCTCGGCAGCCTGCCCGGCCGGGTGTCGCTCTCCGCGGGCGAGTACTACGCCCACCCCCGCAACCTGTTCTGGGACCTCGTCGGTAAATACACCGGCGTGTCGCGCTCGATGCCCTACGCGAAGCGGATGGAGGCACTTGCGGCCCGCGGCGTCGCGCTGTGGGATGTGGTGCAGGAAGCCCGCCGGCCGGGAAGTCTCGACGCGTCGATCGAGTTCGCCACCGCTCGCCACAATGACATCGCTTCGCTGATCCTCGCGCAGGCGACGCTGCGCGCGGTGGCCTTCAACGGCGCCACCGCGGCCCGGCTCTTCACGCGACAGGTGCTGCCGCAGCTGGGCGAGCGGGCTGCGACGCTGCGCCTGCTGTCGCTGCCTTCCACGAGTCCGGCCCATGCCTCGCTCTCCCTCGCTGCCAAGCGTGCCGCCTGGCAGCGCATCGTCGATCAGCTCGACTGAGTCCCGCGCCGCAGGCGCCACAAGGTCAGGCCACCGATCCCGAGCCACACGACATTCAGCACGGCGGAAGGCCAAGCGCCGTTGTACCCGCTGTTCACGATGAATCCTGCGGCACCCACGAGATTGAGCCACTGGTAGCTGCGCGAGCGGCCTTCGATGCGCCCGGTGGACAACAGCGCGTAGGCCAGCAGGATCAGCAAGGCGCCGGACCAACCGATGGCTTCGATGAGGAGTTTCATGCTGGCGATTCTACGTGCCATGCGGTGTAGCATGACGCTCCCGCGTGCTGCGGAAGAACACAAAAGGAACGCCAGCCATGACCGACCACGCCAACGGCTTCGACCGCCGTCAGTTCCTCGAAGGCCTCGCGCTTGCCACAGGCGCCGCCACCCTGACCGGCGTCGCCCGCGCCGCGGCCCCCGCTGCCGCCCCCAGTGCCCCGGCCCCGCTGAAAGACGTCGAAGGCAAGGTTGCCTTCATCACGGGCGCATCGAGTGGCATCGGCCTGGGCCAGGCCCACGTCTTCCACGATGCCGGCATGAAGGTCGTGATCGGCTACATCCGGGACGACCAGATCGGCCCCGCGCTGGAGGGTTTCAAAAAGGACCGCGACCGTGTCCATGCGGTCAAGGTCAACGTCGTCGACCGCGAGGCCATGAAAGCCGCCGCCGATGAGATCGAGCGCAAGTTCGGCAAGATCCACCTGCTGTCGAACAACGCGGGCATCGGCCCGCTCACCCCGCTCTGGCAGACCGAGCCGAAGGACTTCGACCAGGCGGTCGCGGTAAACCTCACCGGTGTGTTCAACGGCATCCATGAATTCCTGCCGCGTATCCGCAAGCACGGTGAAGGCGGCCACATCATCACGACCTCGTCGATGAGTGGCGTGCTGCCGACGGAAGGTGGCGGCGCAGGGTCCTACACGGCGACGAAATTCGGCGTGGTCGGCATGATGGAAATCCTGCGTTCGGAAATGGATGCGTTGAACGCGGGCGTGGGCGCTTCGGTCTATTGCCCCGGCCTGGTGGCCACGAACATCTTCGAACTGGAGAAGAACGTGAGCGCAGCCTTCGGCGGAGCGACCGCCAATCCGGGCGCCAAGGTCGGCCCTGCAGACGCCGCCGTGAACGAGGCGCGCATCCGCCAGATCATCGGTGCCGGCATGGACCCGATCGAGGCCGGGCGCATCGTGCTGGATGGCATCCGCAACAACGACCTGTGGGTCTTCTCGCACCCGGAATTCCGCGACGGCATCAAGGAGCGCCTGGACGCCCTGCTGGCCTCGGTGCCGGTCGCCAAGGTGCCGGAAGCGCGCATGGCCCAGGAAAAGGTCACCATGCACAATTCGCTCTACGTGCGGGAACGCAAGAAGCTGCTTGCCCGGGGTCGCAGGGCGGGCTAACGTGCCGGCGGCCCCATCGGGGCCGCCCGATTTACGAGGTAGGGCCCTGATTTCCACCCGTACCAGCGCGCTCATCCTGATCGTCGTCGCCACTGCGGCGACGCGATTGCTGCCCCATCTGCCGAACATGACGCCGCTGACGGCACTCGCCTTGTTCGGTGGAGCCTGCTTCGCCGACCGGCGGTTGGGTTTCGCCTTGCCACTGCTGGCCCTGGCGCTGAGCGATTTGGCACTGGCTGCGATCTTCGGCTGGCAGGCCATGATCACGGATGCGCACGTCGAGGTGCAGTACCTCGCCTTCGCGCTCGTCACCGCCTCAGGCTTCCTGCTGCGCGGTCGCCGCACGGTCACGTCCGTGGCCGGCGGCACGCTGTTGGGCTCGACGATCTTCTTCGTGGTGTCGAACTTCGGCGTCTGGGCCTTGGGCACGATGTACCCGCGCACGGGCGAAGGCCTGCTGGCCTGTTATGTCGCCGGCATTCCATTCTTCGGCAACGCCTTGTTGGGTGACATCGGCTATGGGGCGGTGCTGTTCGGCAGCCTCGCCCTGCTGGAGATGCGGTTCAGCGCGCTGCGCGAACCGGCCATCGCCCCGCGCTGACCGAGCGTCAAGGCGCGGCAGCGCGCTCGACGCCCTGCAGTCGGCCAATCAGCGACTGCAAGAATCGCTTGTTGAAACGCAGCTGGCAGGCCTCCGAGGCCTGCTCCAGCAGGGTCGCGCTCACGCGCAGCACGGTGACGGGTTCTGCCGCCCGGACCGTGGCGTTACGCTTGGCCCCCGGTACATAGCTCGTTTCGCCGAAACAGTCGCCGTCACTCAGGTTGCCGACGCGAACGCCATACCGCTCCACCCGGCACCTGCCCGCGACGACGACGTAGAACCGATCGTCGATATCGCCTTCCTTGACGATCTCCTCGCCGCCGACGTATTCGCGCCAGGCGCTGGCGCGCAGCACCTCGTGGATTTCGCCGTGCGAAAAGTCGTGGAAGAAATTCAGCATGCGAAGCACCTTGAAGTGCTCCGCTCCCTCCAGATCATCAGAGCGGATCCGCAGCTTCTGGTGCACGCGCGTCAGGGCCGCCGCGAAATCCAGGCCGCTCTTGAATCGGCGTGAAGGATCCTTCTGCATCGCCATGGCGACGACGGCTTCAAGCTCCTCGGGAACTTCCGGACGGACCATGTGGATCGGCGGCGGCGTCGAATAGACAACCTGGTGCAGCAACTTGCCGAGGTTCGAGGCCCGGAACGGTCGCGAACCGGTCAGCAGTTCGTACATCACCGCCCCGAGCGAATAGAGATCCGAAGCAGGGCCCAGCGCGTGGCCCTGCACCTGCTCTGGCGACATATAGCTCGGACTGCCTGCCACCCCATCGATGCGCCAGTCTTCAGAACCGGGAACAAGCGCGATACCGAAATCGATGATGCGCACGTCGCCATCATGCGTGAGCATCAGGTTGGAAGGCTTGATGTCGCGATGGACCACGCCGCGCGAATGCGCGTAGTGCAACGCCTTGGCGCATTTGAACATCAGTTCGACGACCGCATCGACACGCAGCAGGTGTTCCTTGCGGCAGTAATTCGCCAGGGTCCGCGCACCGTGGATGTGTTCGGTGACGATGTAGCAGCGCCCGTCTTCCTCGCCGGCGTCGTAGATCGGCAGGATGTTGGGGTGCTGCAGCAGCCCAACCATGTGGGCCTCCGACAGGAACATCTTGCGCCACAGGACGGCCTGCTCCGGCTCCACGCCGGCGCTGCTCTTGTAGATCTTGATCGCGACATCGCGCCCGTAATACGGGTCGTGCGACAGGTGGACGACGCCGGTGCTGCCCTGCCCGACTTCCTTAACCAGGACATACTTGCCGATCCGGGTCGGCGGCAGCGCGGCCTCGGCGACAGGGCGGACAGACACGGCAGAAGACATCGGGGACTCCGACTCGAGGACAGTCCTTGCAGCCTAAGCCCGGTCGCCGCCTGGAGGCTGTGACGCGCCTCGCGGATCCCTAGAGGGCGCAGCGGAAATGGTCGAAGCCGGCGGTGGGCAACCCCGAATCCCGTCCGTCGAGGCGGACCCTGAGGCCCGCTTCAGGCTCCAGCACCCCGATGCAGCGCGCGGCGCAACCGCCGCGTTCCAGGGCATCGGCCAACTCGGCCAGGCGCGAGGGCGGCACGCTGAAGCAGAGTTCGTAATCATCTCCCCCAGTGAGGGCGAACTCCCGAGCCCGGAACAGGCCCGCCACGTCGAGCAAGGCCTCGGACAGCGGCAGGGCTTCAACGTCGAGACGCAGGCCACAGCCGCTGGCAGACGCGAGCTTGCCAGCATCGGCGGCAAGGCCATCCGACACGTCGATGCAGGCCGACGCCAGGCCACGAAGGGCCAGGCCAAGATCGACCCGGGGCGTGGGGAACAGGAAGCGATTGCGCAGCGTCGTCGCCGCGGCGGCAGCGCCAGTCGGCACGGTCAGCCCTCCCGCCGGGCCCCGCTCAAGTCCCAAGCCTGCTGCGGCATCGCCAGGCGTGCCGCTTACGAAGACGAGGTCACCGACCGCACCGCCATCACGGCGCAGCGCCTGACCCGGCGGCACAAAGCCCAGGACCTGCACGCTGGCGGCCAGTGGGCCCGATGTCGTGTCGCCCCCGACCAGTGAAACCCCGAATCGTGCGGCCAGGTCACCGAAGCCTCGGGCGAAAGCCTCAATGAAACGTTCTTCCGCAGACGGCAGGGTGAGCCCCAACAAGGCCCAGGCAGGCTCCGAGCCCATGGCGGCGAGGTCGGAAAGGTTCACGGCCAGCGCGCGATGGCCGATCGACAGCGGATCGCAGCCGGGAAGGAAATGGGTCCCTTCCACCAGCGTATCCAGGGCAGCCACCAGCCACTGGCCGGCCGGCACGTCGAGCAGCGCGGCATCGTCACCCACACCCAGCACCACGCCGCGAGGCCCACGACGTGGCGCACTGCCGAGCGGGCGAAAGTAGCGATCGATGAGGTCGAATTCGCCGATGGGCACGGCGGTGCGCCTCTCAGGTTTCGTGGGGCCTGAGGCTGCGCGCTGCGCGATCCAGCACGGCATTCACGAACTTGTGGCCGTCGGTCGCGCCGAAGCGGCGCGCGAGCCCCACTGCTTCGCTGATCGCCACGCGGTAAGGCAGCTCGGGCCGGTCGCGCAATTCATGGACGCCGATCAGCAGCGCAGCCCGCTCGATGGGGTCGAGCTGAACAGCCGGAATGTCGGCCCATTCCGTGATCGCCGTGTCGAGCGCCTCGACCTGCGTGCAAATGGCCTGCAACAGCAGCTGCAGGTATTCACGGTCGGCCTTGGGGCCGTCTTCGGTCGCGATGAACTCGGCGAGCAGGTCCTGCCAGGGACGTTCGTTCAAC
>CANGMU010000051.1 GCA_947454665.1 Pseudomonadota bacterium
GCCATTTCTCCCAGCATGGCGCGCAGCGGCAGTGCGGGCACGCGCAGCCAGATCGGCCGATGCAGGACGCGGCCCAGCGTGCGCTGGAAGTCCGCATGCGTCGTGTTCTCCGGAGCCACGGCATTTACCGCGCCGGTCAATGATGCGTTATCCAACGCGTATTCGATGATTCCCACCGCGTCCTCCACGTGCAGCCAGGGCATGCCCTGCTTGCCGTCGCCAAGGATCGCGCCGACGCCCAGCTTCACGGGCAGCGCGAGCGGGGGCAAGGCGCCGCCGTCCGCACCCAGCACGATGCCAAGACGCAGGCGCACGACGCGCAGGCCCAGTGCCTCAGCGCCAAGCGCGGCGGTTTCCCAGTCCTGGCAGATCTGCGACTGGAAGATGGACTGCGGCGGATCGGATTCGCGGGCGGCCGGCGCATCGTCGCTGCCGCGGTCATCGATGCCGTAATAGCCGATCGCGCTGGCGCTCACGAACACCTGCGGCCGCTGCTTCAGTCGCCCGCATAGCGCCACCACGGCTTCCGTCGTCTGCAGGCGACTCGCGCGCAACAGGCGGCGCCGTGCCGCCGTCCAGGGCGGGCCAAAGATCGGTGCGCCCGCCAGGTTCACGATGGCGTCGACCGCCGTATCGTCGGGCAGCGCATCGAGACTGCCGATGACGGTGACGGCGGGCCCCAGCTTTGCGGCGGTCCGGCGCGGATCGCGGCTCAGTACGGTCAGGTGGGCGCCGCGCGCCGCGAGGCGACGCAGCAGGTGTCGGCCGATGAAGCCGCTGCCGCCGGTGACGAGGATGCGTTGCATGCGACAGAGAGTACGATAGGGAGCCATGAAAACGCTGCACCCTGTTTCTGTTTCCCTCGTCTTGGCGCTGGGCATTGCCTCGACGGCACAGGCCGTGCCCGACGGGCCGCTTGAAGTCGCCACGCCGGTCGCCGCGGCGCCGGACGGCGCGATGACCGCACGCCTGGCCTACAACCTTGGCTATGACGAATTCGAAAAGGCCCAGGCCGAAGAGAAAAAACCCAAGCCTGCACAGGACAAGCTGAAGGCCGCCTTCGCGGCGGCGCGCGTGAAGTTCGAGGAGGCCGCCAAGGCGGACCCCTCGCTCAAGGAAGCCTGGAACCTCGTTGGCTATACGAGCCGCCGGCTCGCGGATTACGAGCGTTCGCTGGCGGCCTACGAAAAGGCGCTGGCGCTGGACCCGTCCTATGGCGAGGCCATCGAATACCGTGCGGAGGCCTTCCTGGCGCTGAACCGGCTCGATGACGCGAAGTCGTCCTATCTCACGCTGCTGGCTTCGGCCCGCAACCATGCTGACGTGCTGCTCGACAGCATGCGTCGTTGGGTCGCAGAGCGTCGTCGTGCTCCGGGCGGTGTCGCCGCCGCGGATGTCGATGCCTTCGCGAAGTGGGTCGAGGAGCGCAGCACGATCGCCCGGCAGACGGCGTCGATGAACCTCCACCGCGCGGTGGTGCGCAGCTGGGACTGATGCCGGCGCTCGCCGCCTGGGTGGCCGCGGCCTGGGTCTGGGCGCTGCCGCCCGGCTTTCCAGCGCCTGTCGTGCCGGCGGACAACCCGATGTCTGCTGCGAAGGTCGCGCTGGGCGAGCGTCTCTTCTCGGATCCGGCGCTGTCGGGCAACGGTCGCCTGTCCTGCGCCACCTGCCATGACCCTGCCCGTGCCTTTACCGATGGCCTGCGGACATCACGCGGTGCGCAGGGCGATCGCCTGCCGCGCAACGCGCCCTCGCTGGTCAACGTGGCCTGGGCACCCGCCCTGGGCTGGCTGGATGAGGGCGTGACCACGCTGGAAGCACAGATGCGCAAGCCGCTCTTCGCGACCACGCCGGTCGAGATGGGCCTCGCGGGCCACGAGGCCGAGGCGCTGACGAGGCTGCGCGCGGATGCGGTGTATCGGACCGCTTTTGCCGCGGCGTTCCCTGATGACCCAGAGCCGTTGTCCATCGACAACGCGATCAAGGCCATCGCAGCCTTCGAGCGCACGCTGTTCTCGCGGCGATCCGCTTTTGATCGGTATGTGTATGAGGACGAGCGTGACGCCTTGTCGCCTGCGGCGAAGCGGGGCATGGACCTGTTCTTCTCGAAGCGCGTCGGTTGCGCGGAATGCCATGGCGGCCCTTCGTTCGCCGGCCCGATGCGCGCCGTGGGCTTCGAGACGGTGGCCCCGCTGCATACCGTTACGGGCGTGTCACCGGGCCGATTCAAGGTGCCGGGACTGCGCAACGTGGCCCTCACGGCGCCCTACATGCACGACGGCAGCCTGCCGACGCTGCGCGCCGTGGTGGATTTCTACAACCGCGGCGGTGGGCCCGGCGCGGAACTGGCGATGCCGCGGATGTCGGCCCGCGAGAAAGGCGATCTCGTCGCCTTCCTCGAGGCCCTGACGGACGAGCGCTGACTCAGTTGACCTTGTTCGCCTCGACCGAGATGCGCAGCGTGATGTCCATCTTGAAGCCCAGGTCCTTGCCGTAGGCGATGCCGAAGGCTTCGCGGTTGAAGGTGCCCGAGGCATCCGCGCCGCAGGTGTCCTTCTTCGTGAACTCGATGTACTTGCACAGGAAGCTGTTGATCTTCAGCGTCACCGGCTTGGTCACGCCGTGCAGTGTCAGCTCGCCCTGTACCTCGGTCGGCGTGTCGCCCTGGAACTTGGCGAGCTTGCCCTTGAAGGTGGCCGTCGGGTATTTGGCCGCGTCGAGCAGGTCCGGCGAGGTTGCGTGTTCGTTCATCGCATCCAGGCCCATGTCGATCGACTTCGTCTCGATGGTCACTTCGACCGTGCCGCTCCGCGCTTCTTTGTCGTAAACGACCGTGCCGGAACTGCGGTTGAACTTGCCGCGCCAGATCGAGAGTCCACCGAAGTGATCTGCCTCGAAGGCCGGGTAGCTGTGCGCCGGATCGATCTTGTAGGTCACCGGTGCGGCGAATGCGCCGACCGTGATGAGGCTGGCGGCGGCAAACGCGAAGACGGACTTCTTCATGCGGGTTCCTTGGTAAGGTGCGCGGCGGGGACGTCACGATAGCGCAAGCAGAGGGTGGTGCGACATGACGACGGCACGGGCGGAACAGCTCCGCGCGACTCTGCGGCTGGAGCCGCATCCGGAAGGCGGCCATTTCCGCGAGATCTATCGATCAGCCGACCGCGTCCAGCCGGCTGACGGACGGCCACTGCGCAATGCGGTCACGACGATCTTCTTCCTGCTGCAGGCCGGCGAGCAGAGCCGCTGGCACCGCGTGACGTCGGACGAGGTCTGGCATTACTACGAGGGCGAGGGGCTCGAACTGCTCGTCGCCCCGCCGACGATGGATCGCGTCGCGCGCCTGGTGTTGGGGCCCGTCGGTGACGCGCAGCGACCGGTGTTCACGGTGCCGGCCCACTGGTGGCAGGCGGCGCGTCCGCTGGGCCGCCATGCGCTCATGGGCTGCACGGTCGGGCCCGGTTTTGATTTCGCGGACTTCAGCTTCCTGCGTGACGACGAAACCCTGAGCCAGCGGTTGCGTGCGATCGACGCGCCCGCCGCGGCACTCATCTAGGCCGGCAAGGCCGGGAGAATTCCATGTCGAGACTGTTCCTGCTGCGTTTCACCGACAAGCCGGATTCCCTCGCGATCCGAAAGCAGCACATGACCGCGCATGTCGCCTGGCTCGATTCGCACGCGGAGGCGGTGATCGTGGCCGGCACGATGCGTGTGGCCGAGACTGATCCGCCCCTCGCGGCGATCTGGATCGTGCGCGCGGAGAGTTCCGAGGCCGTGCTGGCGATGTCTGACAGCGATCCGTTCTGGGTGAACGGGCTGCGCGCGACGCGCGAGGTCTTCCTGTATCGCGCGCACAGCGCGATCCCGGTGCTCAACGCTGATTGATCAGTCCCAGCCCTCGAGCACCAGTTTGCCGAGGGTGTGCGTCGTTTCCAATTGCGCATGCGCGCGGCGCAGGTTGGCTGCATTGATCGGGCCCAGGGTCGCGCTGCGCGTCGTGTGCAGCCGGCCGACGTCGAACAGGGCCGCAGCCTCCGTGAGCAGCTGGTGCTGGGCGATCATGTCGGGTGGTTGGTACACCGGTCGCGTGAACATGTATTCGTGGCTGTAACGCAGCGACTTCTGTCGGAACAGGCCCATGTCCACCGGCACGCGTGGCGCGAGGATCGTGCAGAAGCCGCCCTGCGGCGTCAGCAGGCCCGTCACGGTCTCGAGATAGGCTTCAGGCTGCGCGCAGCAGAACACGAAATCGATCGCGTCGATGCCGAGCGCAGCGAGCTGGCCCTTGATGTCGCCGTCGTGGCGGATCACGTGGTCCGCGCCGAAGCGCTGGCACTGCGCGATGCTTTCCGGCCGTGAGGCCGTGGCGATCACCGTGAGGCCGGCGAGCTTGGCGAGCTGTGTCGCGATGCTGCCGACGCCGCCCGCGCCGCCGATCAAGAGCAGGCGCTTGCCGTGGCTCGATCCATCCCGCTTCACGCGCAGTTGTTCGTGCAGCGCTTCCCAGGCGGTGATCAGCGTCAGCGGCATCGCCGCCGCATCGGCCCAGGACAGCGCGCTGGGCTTTGGGCCCACGATGCGTTCGTCGACGAGTTGGTGTTGCGCGTTGCTGCCCTGCCGGTTCACGGCGCCGGCATACCAGACCGCATCGCCCGGCTTGAACAGCTCGCAGGCCGGGCCGGTCTCGCGCACCACGCCCGCGGCGTCATAGCCCAGGATGCGTGTGCCGAAATCCGCCGGGCCCTGGTCGCGCCTCACGCGGAAATCCACTGGATTCACGGAGACGGCGCGGACCTCGACCAGCAGGTCGCGTCCAGCCGGCGAAGGCGTTGGCGTCTCGAAATCGATCAGCGATTCCGGGTCCGTGGCGGGCAGTGAACGCGTGAATCCGACGGCTTTCATGGGGATCTCCGCAGGGTGTCGATGAGCCGCTCCGCAGCCTGGGTGCCAGACAGCCAGGCGCCATGGAGCGTGCCGTAATGGTGGACGTCGCAGGCTTCGCCTGCGAAATGCAGGCGTGGGGAAACGGGCGTGGCGAGGACTTCGCGCTGGGTGGCGCAACCGGGCAATGCCGCGCTGTAGCTGCCGCCTGCGAAGGGGTCGGCATCCCAGCCGGTGACAAGCGTCGCGCGGATGCGCGTCGACAGCTCATGACCGAAGCACTGCACGAGCGCATCACGCGCGTATTCGGCGAGGCCACCTTGGGCTTCAAGTTCGCGCGAGAGATCGCCGCCGAAGTAGGTCATGACCAGCGGCTGGTCCGCCGACCGGATGCCGAAGTGCACGGTACGCGAGCGGTCGGCGTGAACGAGGCAATGCGTGGGCTCGTGCCAGGGCAGATCGGCGTCGTCGAAGCGGAAGAAGACCTTGTTGTTGCTGCCGAGCGGCAGTGATTCGATTGCGTTCCTGTGCGCGGCCGGCAGCGGCGGTGTGAAGCGGATCGCTTCGCGTGCCAGCACCGACGTGGGCAAGGTGACGATGGCGGCGCGCGCCTCGACCAGGCCACGCGAGGTCGTGATGCGTACGCCGTCGTCGTCCCAGTCGATCGCCGTCACGGTCGTGTCCAGCGATACGGCCAGGCCTTCTGCAGCGCCGGCGATGACGCTGCCCAGCCCCTCGGCCACTGCCCAGTCCGCGTTGGAGTCGGCATAGCGCGCGATATCGAGGCTGGACACGGCGCAGCTCTCGACGCCCATGATCCAGGTCATCACGGCATCGAAGCGCCGCCGGAAGGGCTCATCCGCCAGCAGCCGCGAGACCGGCACGTCAAGACCGCCTTCGGCGGCAGCCTCGAGCAGGGACCAGCAGCGCTCGAAACCGGCTTCCGAGTCGGCGCGTGACGCGTCATCCGGCACGCGTCCGCCGACCAGGCCGCGTGCGCCCCAACCCGGGTCGCGCTCGATGATCCTGCGGCCTTGCGCGCGGGCGATGCCCGTCCAGCGGTTTTCGTCTGCGAAATGCAGCCAGGCGGCGCCCAGGTCCGCGGGGACGCCCAAGGTCGTGCTGTCAGTGTATGCGCGGCCGCCGACGCGCTGGCGCGCTTCCAGCAGCTGGACGGCGAGTCCCGCGTCACGCAGGGCCCGCGCTGCGGCAATGCCGGCGCCGCCGGCGCCGATGACGGCGACATCGATCATAAGTACCATGGTGCCATGAAGCGTCTGGATCAGCTGATTGACAGCAACCGAGCCTGGGCCGCTGCGATGGTCCGCCAGAAGCCG
Source organism: Pseudomonadota bacterium (assembly GCA_947454665.1). Classification (GTDB taxonomy): domain Bacteria; phylum Pseudomonadota; class Gammaproteobacteria; order Steroidobacterales; family Steroidobacteraceae; genus ZC4RG30. The sequence continues at coordinate 6,219 of CANGMU010000051.1, forward strand.
GACTTTTTCTCGCGGCTCGTCAAGCAGCAGAGCCCCCGTTACCTCTGGATCGGCTGCGCCGACAGTCGCGTGCCCGCGAACGAGATCGTGGACCTCGCCCCAGGCGAGTTGTTCGTCCACCGCAACGTGGCGAACCTCGTCATCCACACGGACCTCAACTGCCTGTCGGTGCTGCAGTTCGCAGTCGACGTGCTCAAGGTCGAGGACATCATCGTCACGGGCCATTACGGCTGCGGTGGCATTGCGGCGGCGCTGAACAACCAGAGCGTCGGCCTGGTCGACAACTGGCTCTGCCACGTCAAGGACATCCGCGACCACCATCGCGTGATGCTCGCCAATGCCGGCCCTGACGCACTGGACCGGCTCTGCGAGCTGAACGTGTTGGAACAGGCCCTGAACGTCTGCCGGACGACGGTGGTGCAGGATGCCTGGCGTCGCGGCCAGCAGGTGGCCGTGCACGGCTGGGTCTATTCGGTGGCCGATGGCCTCGTGCGAGATCTGAATTTCTGCGCGACTGCCGCCGACGATGCGACGGCGCTATTCAACAGCGCCGTGGCGTCGCTGCCGCCGAAAGTCCCGTCGTCAGGCTGATTCGCGGACGATCAGTTCGCCTGGCAAGGTCGCCGAGGGCGTCTCGGTGCCGCCGATGCGTTGCATCAGCAGGTCCACCAGCAGGTGTGCGCCACGGGCGAGATCCTGCTTCACGGTTGTGAGCGACGGAGCCGTGTGGGCTGCGAGTGCGATGTCATCGAAACCGGTGACCGCGACATCCTTCGGCACCGAGAGCCCCGCGGCGCGGATCGTGCGCATCGCGCTGATCGCGACCGCGTCTGTGCCAGCGACGATGGCGTCGAACTTCGCGCCCTCGCGGATGAAGGCCCGTACCGATTCATCGGCCGCGTTGGCTGTCAGGTGGGCCGGCACGATGCACGGCGCCGCCGTGCCTTTGGGCCCACGTTGCAGCGCGCGGCGATACCCTTCATGGCGCAGCTTAATCTCGGGGATGGAAGCATCACCCAGGAAGACGATGTTGCGGCGGCCGCTGTTCAGCAGGTGCTCGGTCGCCGCCATCGCGCCGCCGACGTTGTCCGTGCCGACCGTGCAGTAGCGCTGCTTTTCGAGTTGGCAGCCCCAGACAACCAGCGGCAGGTAATTGGCTGCGGCACGGTCGAGGACTTTGTGTTCGGTGCTCTGACCGATGACGATGATGCCGTCCGAGCGGTTGCCCGTGATCAGTTGCTGCAACCAGTCATCCGCGTTCGTCGTCGGCAGGATCTTCTGCAGGAGGATCGAATAGCCGCGCTGGGTGATCGCCTCGGCGAGGTGGCCCAGCATCTCCAGGAAGAAGGGATCGGCCAGTGACTGGCTTGATTCATGTCCCATGGGGATGGTGACGGCGATGGTTTGCGTGCGCTGCAGGCGCAGGTTGCGCGCCGTCGCGTTCACGACATAGCCCCGCTCGCGCGCCAGCTTCGCGATCAGTTCGCGTTTCTTCTTGGCGACCAGCGGGCTGCCTGCCAGTGCGCGGGACACCGTCGACGCCGAAACGCCCGCGAGGCGGGCGATATCGGCCATGGTCGAGGGGGCCGAGGCGGGCTTTTTCGTCATGCGTTCAGCATACCGGAGGCCTCTGGGCCGCGCAGTGAGCGCCACGTGCAGCAAGGCTGCGGGTATCCCATCGTGTCAGCGCAGGGTCGCGGCGTCGCGTGCCAGGGATTCGATGCGCGCCCAGTCGCCTGCGCGCAGCGCGTCGTCCGGCACGAGCCAGGACCCGCCCACGCAGCGCACGTTCGGCAAGGCAAGGAAATCCGGCGCGCTCTGCCGCGTGATGCCGCCGGTCGGACAGAACAAGACGTCCGGGAAGACCGCGTGCAGCGCCTTGAGCATGCCGATGCCGCCGGCCTGCTGCGCCGGAAACAGCTTGCAGGCGCTGTATCCCCAGTTGCGCGCAGCGATGAGTTCCGAGGGCGTCATCACGCCCGGCAGCAGAGGCCAGGTCACGCTGAGTGCGGCATCGGCCAGGGCGGCCGTGAGCCCGGGACTGACGCCGAATTGCGCGCCTGCGGAATCCGCAGCGGCGAACTGCGCCGGTTCCGCGAGCGTTCCGACGCCGACGATCGCGTCGGGCACAGCACGCCGCATCTGTTCGATCGCCGCGAGGCCCACCGGCGTGCGCAAGGTCACTTCCAGTACGCGCAGGCCGCCGGCATACAGGGCCTGCGCCAATGGCGCCGCATGGGCGATGTCATGGATCGTGATCACGGGGATTACCGGAGACAGGCCCAGGATCCTCTGGATGGCTGGCTTGACGGATTCACTCATGGCTGACAACTCCGTGCGCCGGACTCCGCGTTCGTCGCGTGATTCCTGAAGAGGCCGAACAGATCCCGGCCGGTGCCGTGCTGCCGACCGGTGACGAGGGGTGCATGCAGCGTGCGGCTGTCCCACTCCGCTGGAGGCACGAGAGCTTCCAACACGCCACGACCTGTGTCGAGCCGCACGACATCGCCGTCGCGCAGGCGGCACAAGGGCCCGCCTCCCGCAGCTTCAGGCGACGCGTGGATGGCAGCAGGCACGACGCCCGATGCGCCGGACATGCGGCCATCCGTCACCAGCGCGACGCGGTAGCCGCGGTCCTGCAGCACCGCCAGCGCCGGGGTCAGGTTGTGCAGTTCGGGCATGCCATTGGCACGAGGCCCCTGGCCGCGCACGACGACGACCACATCGCGCTCCAGTTCGCCGGCCTTGAAGGCGGCAAGCACGTCCTGCTGGTCATCGAACACGCGGGCGGGCGCTTCGATGACGTGATGTTCGGGTTTCACGGCGGAAACCTTGATCACCGCGCGGCCCAGGTTGCCGGTCAGCAGCTTGAGCCCACCGTCGACACTGAAGGGGTTCGAGGCCGGACGCAGCACCGACTCATCGCCGCTGGCCAGCGGCACGTCGCGCCACGAGAGCTTGCCATCGACGAGGCAGGGCTCCTGCGTATAGGCGCGCAAGCCGCGGCCCGTGACCGTGGGGATGTCTTCATGCAGCAGGCCCGCATCCAGCAGCTCGCGGATCAGGAAGCCCATGCCACCGGCCGCGTGAAACTGGTTCACGTCGGCCTTGCCGTTCGGATACACGCGCGCCAGCAAGGGCACGATCGAGCTCAGGTCGTTGAAGTCATCCCAGTTGATGAGGATGCCGGCGGCATGTGCCATCGCGACGAGGTGGATCGTGTGGTTCGTCGAGCCGCCGGTGGCCAACAGGCCCACGATGCCGTTCACGATCGTGCGTTCATCGACCAGTGCGGAAAAGGGCAGAGGTGTCGAGCCCAGCGAGGTGATGGCTGCGGCGCGCTGCGCGGCGGCGCGAGTCAGCGCATCACGCAGCCCGGTGCCGGGGTTCACGAAGGCTGCGCCCGGCAGGTGCAGGCCCATCACTTCCATCAGCATCTGGTTGCTGTTGGCCGTGCCGTAGAAAGTGCAGGTGCCCGGGCCGTGGTAGCTCTGTGATTCGGCTTCGAGCAGTGCCTCGCGCGTGGCCTTGCCCTCGGCGAAGCGTTTCCGTACCCGCGACTTCTCGGTGTTGGACAGCCCGGTCGTCATCGGTCCGGCTGGCACGAAGACTGCAGGCAAATGACCGAAGCTGGCGGCGCCGATGAACAGGCCCGGCACGATCTTGTCGCAGACACCCAGCAGCAGCGAGGCATCAAAGACGCCATGCGAGAGCGCGATCGCCGTGGACATCGCGATGACGTCGCGGCTGAAGAGCGAGAGCTCCATGCCGTCGGTGCCCTGCGTGACGCCGTCGCACATGGCCGGTACGCCGCCTGCGAACTGCGCGATGGCGCCGGCCTCGCGGGCGGCGGCCTTGATGAGTGCCGGATAGCGCTCGTAAGGCTGGTGCGCCGACAACATGTCGTTGTAGGCGGAAATGATGGCAAGGTTGGGCCAGGGATTGCGGCGCAGCGCATCCTTGTCGGCCCCGGCGGCGGCGAAAGCATGCGCCAGATTCGTGCAGCCTTGCCGTGAACGCGCCGTGTCGGGGCGGACTGCGGATGCGGAACGTTCAAGGTATGACGCGCGAGGATCGGCGGAACGGGCGACAATGCGCGCCGTCACGTCGCGGATCGTTGGGTTTTTTGGCCTTACAATCGTTGTCATTGGGACACCATACTGCCATTTGCAGGGAAACGTGAGCAAGTCGCGTGCCGCGGACATCAGTCGGGAGGATTCGACATGCAGCCTTTTGATCTCGTGCTCTTCGGCGCGACCGGCGACCTCGCCATGCGCAAGCTCCTGCCCGCGCTGTACCGCCGTCACCTGGCCGGGCAGATCCCTGCCGGATCGCGCCTGCTGGGCGTGGCACGCAGCGAGCTGACGCGCGAGGCCTGGGTGGCCCAGGTCGAGGCGAGCTGCGCCCACTACGCCGGCGGTATCGACAGTGGGAAATGGGCTGGTTTCGCTGCGTTCCTCGATTACCTGAGCGTCGATGGCTCCAAGCCGGAGAGCTTCGAGCGCCTGGTCGCAGTGCTGGCCGGCCGCGAGGACGTGACCCGCGTGTTCTTCCTGTCGACTGCGCCGGCGCTGTTCGCCGGCATCTGCGACCAGATCGGCCGGCTGGCCCTTGCGACACCGCTGTCCCGCGTCGTCCTCGAGAAGCCGCTGGGCAGCGACCTCACCACGGCCGATCAGATCAACGCGCATGTCGGCGCCGTGTTCGCGGAACACCAGATCTATCGCATCGACCATTACCTGGGCAAAGAGGCGGTGCAGAACCTCATCGCCCTGCGCTTCGGCAACACCTTGTTCGAGCCGCTCTGGCGCCGCGGGCGCATCCGGCATGTGCAGATCACGGTGGCGGAGACGCTGGGCGTGGAGTCGCGCGGCGCCTTCTACGACCAGACCGGTGCGCTGCGTGACATGGTGCAGAACCACCTGCTCCAGCTGCTTTGCATCATCGCGATGGAACCGCCGATATCCTCCGATGCCGACGCCATGCGCGACGAAAAGCTGAAAGTGCTGCGCGCGCTGCGCCCGATCGCGGGCACCGACGTGCTGACCCGCACGGTGCATGGGCAGTATCGTGCCGGTGCTTCCGCCACCGGCCCGGTACCGGGCTACCTCGATGAAACCGGCGTCCCGGCGGACAGCGACACCGAGACCTTCGTCGCCATCAAGGCCGAGATCGACACCTGGCGCTGGGCGGGCGTGCCCTTCTATTTGCGCACTGGCAAGCGCCTGCAGGAAAAGGTCAGCGAGATCGTCGTGACCTTCGACGACGTGCCGCACTCCATCTTCGGGGCGCACTCGGGAAGCCAGCAGCCGAACCGACTGCGCATCTGCCTGCAGCCCTGTGACAGCATTACCTTGACGATCCTCGCCAAGAAGCCCGGCGACGCCATGAAGCTGCAGGCCGTGGACTTGTCGCTGGACCTTGCATCCAGCTTCGGCGCGCAGCAGATGGATGCCTACGAGCGCCTGCTGATGGATGTCGTGAAGGGCAATCTCACGCTGTTCATGCGTCGCGACGAACTGGATGCCGCCTGGCGCTGGATCGATCCGATCCGCGACGGCTGGTCGCAGTACGACCCCCGGCCCAAGGGCTATACCTCCGGCACCTGGGGTCCGGCTGGAGCCAGCGCCCTGATCGGCCGCGATGGCTTCTGCTGGAACGGTGAGCTGTGAAGCCGGATAGCGAGCTGGTCAGCCGCGACGACCCCGGTGCGCTGGCCTCGGTGCTGGCGGATGACATCGCCACCTTGCTCGCCGATGCGATCGAGGCACGTGGCTGCGCGAGCATGGTCGTCCCGGGCGGCCGCACGCC
>CANGMU010000052.1 GCA_947454665.1 Pseudomonadota bacterium
CGCCAGCGCGATGCTCGACATGAACAACAAGTATCCGGACATCAGCCTGACGGACGGCAAGACCTTCACGCTCCCGGCGTGGTTTTCACCGGCGCGCAGCCTGATGGTCGCTGACGCCTTCCGGATCCGCGACGGGCATGTCCAGCGCATCGAGACGCTGGCCCGCGAATTCCCCTACGCGATGCCGACCGGCCTGCGGGCCAGCTTCGACCCCTCCCGCGAGGTGCCGTTCGGCAAGCGCGCGGACGCCAGCCGACGGTGTGACGCGGCCTGCCTGGAGACCGCCGGCGAACAGCTGCTCAAGGCCATGGCCGGGCACGATCCCAGGCTGGCGCCGCTTGCCGACACTGCGACCTATGTCGAGAACGGGCAGCAACTGGAGTTCTATGACGGGCTCTGGGGCACGCTCAGCGAAGTCCACGCCTGGCGCCTGCGCGTCGTCGAAGCCGACCGCCATGACCTCGTTCTGTTCGCCCGAGTGCGAGAGCGTGAAATACCCGGTCTGCTTGCCTTGCATCTGCAGGCAACCGGCGATCGCATCAGCGCGATCGAGGCTTCCATCGTCCGGGAGGAGCGGCGCGATGCAGAGACCCTGTTCCGCACGCGTGGCCCCGTCGACCCCGCACCGGCAAGACTGCAGAAGGTCGATCCTCTGTTTGCCGAGCCCTTGCCACTGGCGCGGCGCGCTGACGTCGAGGAACTGGTGTCACTGGTGGGACGGTACTTCGATGCCATCGAGCAGGGCAGCGGCAGTGCCGTGCGGTTCACCAAGGACTGCCAGCGCCACGAGAACGGCCTGCTGGTGACGGACAATCCCGAAGCCGGATTTGCACCCTATGCGCTGGGCTGTTCGGCACAAGTCGAAGGCGGCTACTCGGCCTTCATCACACGCGTCCGGGATCGCCACATCCTGGCGATCGACGAGACGCGCGGACTGGTGGTGGCTGCCGCGCACTACGACATCCCCGGCATGGTGAAGACCGTGGGCCAGCGACTCGGAGCGCCCTACCCGCTGCCGCCGCGTCTGGGCCGTCCGCAGACGCGCGCGACCTGGCAATTGTTCCGCATTGAGGATGGCGCGATCCGGCGCATCGAATCCGTGGAACGCGTGCTGCCGTTCGGCACGCGGTCTCAAGGGCGGGACTGATACCTCAGCGCTCGTCGACGAGCCCCAGGCGGACCGCAGCACGCAGCAGCTGCAAGGGTGTCTCTGCACCGAGTTTCTGGCGAATGAGCGACTGTTGGTTCGCCACCGTCTTGGGATTCAGGCCCAGTCGCTCTGCGATATCGCGCACGGCGAGCCCCTGCGCCAGCAAGCGCAGCACTTCGAATTCACGCGGCGACAAGGCATCCGGCCCCATTCCCGCCAGACTGTCGAAGGCGATATCCCGCGCGATGGCCGGATCCAGGTAGCGCTCTCCCACCGCAACGCGGCGCACGGCCTCAACCAGCGCATCCGGCGCACCGGACTTGGTGAGATAGCCCCGCGCACCCACCTGCAAGGCCCGCCTCGCATACACCGCGTCCTCATGCATGCTGAAAACCAGCACCTGCGCGTCCGGTGCGCCGGTCAGGATGCGACGAGTTGCTTCGATGCCGCTGCAACCCGGTAGCGAGATGTCCATGACCGTGACGCGGGGGCGCAATGCCACGGACAGCTGTAACGCAGTCTCGGCATCGGCCGCCTCGCCAACGACGAGAATGTCACCGGCTCGGTCCAGCAAGCGCCGATAGCCTTCGCGCACGACGGCATGGTCGTCCACGAGCAGCACCTTGATCGCCTGGTCAGCCACGCAAAGCTCCTGATTGCACGCCGCACTGTAAGGCAACAGGGCCGCACGGGAAAAACTCCCGATATCGCCGGGATGGGGGCTCTGGTCGGTTTGCCGCGCAGTCGGGACAATCCGGGCTCGATTCCCGTCTCGAGCCCGAGGTTTGTCGATGTCCCTGACCCCGATGGTTACCGCAGTGGTTGCCGCCAGCCTAGCCGCCGCCAGTGTGGCCGCAGAGACCGCAACCACGGAGCTGGAACAGGTCACCGTCGTGGGCATCTCGCCTTACGGTTCTGCAACGACAGATGCCACGCAAGTGGCTGGCTCCGCCCAATCGGCCGACAACCGTGATCTCGAACAGAGCCACGCCACGGACCTGTCCGCCTTTCTCGCCCGCCGCCTGGGCAGCGTGTACGTCAACGAGAACCAGGGCAACCCACTGCAGGCAGACGTGAACTTCCGCGGTTTCACGGCCTCGCCGCTGCTAGGCACGCCGCAAGGACTTTCGGTGTACCTGGATGGTGTTCGCCTGAATCAAGCCTTCGGTGACGTCGTGAGCTGGGACCTTATCCCCCGCCAGGCGATCGCCCGACTGGACCTGACCTCCGGCGCAAACCCCCTCTTCGGCGCGAACAGCTTGGGCGGCGCGCTCTCGCTGCGAACGAAGGACGGCTATCTGGCGCCGGGAACGCAACTGGCTGCAAGCGGCGGCAGCCATGACCACCGCCAGTTCGAACTGGAAACCGGCGGCCATGCGGCGAACGGCCTCGACTGGTACGTGACGGCCAACCGCTTCCGCGATGCGGGCTGGCGCGACTTCTCGCCGACCGACGCCAAACAGGTCTTCGCCAAGCTCGGCTGGCGAGGTGCGCATACGGTTTTCTCGCTGACCGGCGCGTACGCGCGATCCGACCTGTCGGGCAACGGGCTGCAGGAATTCAGGATGCTCGAGCAGGCCTACGCCAGCGCCTACACACTTCCGGACGAGACACAGAACCGCTCCGGCTTGCTGAACCTCGCCGTCAAACACGATATCGCGGAGGGCATCACGGTATCCGGCAATGCCTGGTACCGCCGGCTCCGGACGCGGACCTACAACGGCGACATCAACGAAGCGTCGCTGGCGCAATCCCTTTACCAGCCCAATGCGCAAGAGCAGGCAGCCTTGCAGGACGCCTTCTTCACCGGATTCCCGACAAGCGGCGAATCCAGTTCAAATACAGCCTTCCCGAAATGGCGGTGCATCGCCAATGCACTGCGTAACGACGAACCCAACGAGAAGTGCAACGGGCTCATTAACCGCGCATCACTCTGGCAGCGCAATGCCGGTGCCGCGATGCAACTGGAAGCACGGAGCAACTGGCTCGGCCTTTCCCAGCACGTCACGGCCGGTCTGGTGCAGGACGAAAGTCGCATCCATTTCCTGCAGTCCACGCAGTTCGGCTACCTGAACCCGGACCGCAGCATCACCGGCGTGACGGGTCCTGGCGCTTTTGCCGATGGCTCGCAGAATTCCGAGAACGCTTTCGACGCTCGCGTGGATCTTTCCGGCCATCAGCGCATGCAAAGCGCCTACTTCGCCGATGCCATCGACCTGACGCCATCGCTGCGCGCGAACCTGATGGCACGCTACGATCGCACTACGGTGGAAAATCAGGATGCCATCACCCCAGGTGGGGGCACCGGTTCGCTGGACGGCACGCACGACTTCAGCCGCCTCAACCCGTCCCTGGGCATGACCTACGCCGTGACGCCTCTCCTGTCCGCCTATGCCAGCTATGGCGAGTCGAGCCGCACGCCGTCGAGCATCGAACTGGGATGCGCGGATCCGGCGGCTCCCTGCCGCCTGCCGAACTCGATGGCAGGCGATCCGCCACTGTCACAGGTGGTGACGAAGACAATCGAGCTCGGCCTGCGTGGCAGCCTGGCGGGGCTGCGCTGGAGCGCGGGACTGTTCCGCGCGGACAATCACGACGACATCCTCTTCGTCGCCGATGACCAGTCCGGGTTCGGATACTTCCGTAACGTCGACAAGACGCGGCGCGAAGGTATCGAACTCGGGCTCGACGGCCAACACGACGCGCTGTCATTTGGCTTGCACTACACCTACCTGACTGCAAGCTTCCAGAGCAAGGAGACGCTCAACGGAGGATCGAACAGCAGCAATGAAGGCCCGGCGCCAGGCTTCGAGGGAGCGATCAGCATCGCTCCCGGTGACCGTTTATCACAGGTACCGCGCCAGATCATCAAGGCCTATGCCGAATGGCAGGCCCTGCCCTCGCTCTCGCTCAGCGCTGACTTCAGCTATACGGGCGACAGCCTCGCCCGCGGAAACGAAAACGGCCTGCACAGGCCGGATGGAATCTATTACCTCGGCGAAGGCGGTATCGGCGGCTATGCGGTCCTGAACCTCGGTGGCGAATGGAAAGCCACATCGGCGCTGACAGCCTGGGCGCAAATCGACAACCTGCTGGGCCGTCGGTACGCCACGGCCTCGCAACTGGGCGCCGTCGGTTTCGATCCCACGGGACGCTTCATATCCCGTCCTTTCGCGGGGCCCGTGATCGACGGAGAACGTCCCCTTTTGCATTCGACGTTCATCGCACCCGGTCAGCCGCGGCACTTCACCGTCGGCCTTCGTTACCGCTTCGCGGGGTTCTGACCCCCTGCAGGCGGGATGCTAGTCTGGCACCTGGCCATGGACCCTTCACGCCTCCAACCCACGCCCCGGATTCGCCGCCGCTTGCTTCGTGACCTCCTGCTGGTCGCGGGCTGCACCGGCGCCGCAGCCCTGCTTGCCACCCTGCTTGAAGTCAACGAGCGAGTCTTCGGCCTGACGCGCCGTCTCGAGCTCTACCAACTCGACGAGCTTCCCTACGTGCTGCTGGTGCTGTGTATCGGGCTGGGCTGGCTCGTTCTCCGCAGACATCACCATCTGACCCGAGAAATCCGGGCGCACCTCGCCACGCAGGCGCGCCTCGAGGCGGCCATGCTGGAAAACAGGCAGTTGGCACTCGAACGCATGCAGGCAGCCGAGCTGGAGCGCAAACGCCTGGCCCGCGATCTGCATGATGAACTGGGGCAATACCTGAGCCTCATCCGTCTGGATGCCTTGCAATGCACGGGTGAGCCCGCGGCATCGATCATGCGCAGCGTCGAGCACCTGCAACGGACCGTGCGCAGCATGATGTCGGCCTTGCGTCCAGTGGCCTTGGACGACCTCGGCCTGTCAGCCGCGCTGGAACATTGCATTGCCAGTTGGCGCGAAAGCGCTGCCCCGATGGGATTCGAACTGTCGATCACGGGTCAGGTGGACGACCTGCCTGAAGACATGGCGCTGACCGGCTTCCGCATCATCCAGGAAGGTCTGACCAATGCTGTTCGCCACGCCGGCGCCACTGCGGTACAGCTGAGTGTTTCGGCGACCATCGCAAGACCGGACGGCGCCGAACTGTCGATCCGAATCGCGGATGATGGCCGGGGACTGTCAGGAGAAGCTCCGCTCAACGCGCAGGGCATCCGCGGCATGCGGGAACGGGCGGAACTGGCGGGAGGCCTTTTCAGCATTGCGCCCGGGTCCTCCGGCGGTACGGTCGTCGCCGTGACGATTCCCTACGCCACTCCACCTTGAAGCGAGGCCAGCTGCGCTTCCGTCACGCCATCGATCTCGAGGATCTTGCGCCGGCCGGTGCTGCCGGTCACCAGCCGCACCTGTCGCCGGGGAATGCCCAGGGATTCGGCGACCAGGCGCACGACGGCCTCGTTGGCCGCACCCTCGACGGGCGGCGCCGTGATGCGCAATTTGAGGCAGCCATCATGCAGCCCCACGATCTCGTTCTTCGAGGCGCGGGGCTGCACGTGGACGCTCAGGCGGAGTGCGATCTCTCGTCCCTCGCCCGACGCAGGCCGCGCTTACAGCAGCGCGGTGACCTGGATCTCGACCAGGTATTCCGGGGCGGCGAGCTTGGCTTCGATCGTGGCGCGCGCCGGCTTCGCCTCAGCGGGCACCCAGGCATCCCAGGCCTTGTTCAGCTGGGCGAAGGTGCCGATGTCGGCGAGATAGACGTTGGCCGTCAGGATGCGCGTCTTGTCCGTGCCAGCGGCGGCCAGCAGACGATCGATCTCGCCGAGCACCTGACGCGTCTGACCTTCCACGTCCGCCGTCGGATCCGTGGCAACCTGACCCGCGAGAAAGGCAAAGCCGTTGGCGATCGTGGCCTGCGACATGCGCGCGCCCGACTCGAGTCTCTTGATGCTCATGGTGGTCCCGTGTTCCTGCAAGCTGCCGGCCCGGCCGGCGGGGACCGGGATTCTACTTGGTCCAGGGCGAGCGCATGTAGTACTGCGCCTGGATGAAGGTAGCCTGCACGCTCACGATGCGGTCGTCCCGGATCTTGAAGGATTCGAGGAAGGCCCAGGTCTGCGGCTCGCGGAATACCGAACGCACGGGCGTGCCGTCCGTCAGCGTGTAGTGGTCGAGCACGCCCTTGTGGTCGATGAAACCACGAGCCATGACAACCTGTCGCTCCTCGTCCACGAGGAAGTAATCGCGGTCACGCACGCGCTCGTTGAAGCGGTAGCGGCCCGACTTGAATCCCTTCTCGATCTCCGGGAACAGCATCCCGTTCTCGTAACGGATGGCCTCCGGAGAGAAGCGCGTGCCGCGGATTTCGCCGTCGTTCTTCTCGAGGGTCGAGAAATAGCCGTCGGCATGAGCGATGAGCTTTGCGCGCGGCAGGCGCTCGCCCACCGGTACGACCTGCGTCATCACCGGATCGGGACGGAAGTCCTTCGCGTCGCCGATCGGCGTCGGCGGGCTGCTGAGGTTCCGCTTCGTCGAAATGATGTGCTCGACCTCGGTGATCTTCCCGCCCTGCACCTTCAGACGAACAGCCAGGAAGCCCGGCGTGTCGTTCTGCATGATCGTGGTGTAGATGCCGACGTTGCCGGTCTTGGTGTCGGACAACGTGACCGCCGGCCCGAGTTCCTGGGTCACGGTGTCCCAGGTGCCATCCGGGAAGGCCATCCCGACGTGGTTTTCGCTGAAGCGGACGCGCGCGGCGAAAGGCGCCAGTTTGCGATCGTGTTTGACGAAGGCAGCACGGTACTGGTCCGCGATGCCCTCGAGGCAGGCCTTGTCGCAACCGGCGGCCGAGGCCGCCGGCGTCAGGACAACGCCGAAGGCCACCAGAACAAATGAGCCCAGGTGGCGCAGCGTCATGCTCAATGCTCCTTGGCTTCGTCCGTGTTGAGCATCCAGATCGTCACACAGGACAGCACCGAGCCGACGCTCATGATCATGGCGATCGTCGCGAACGGCAGCTGGTCCTTGATGAGGATGCCGGTCAGGGCCACGGCGAGGATGGAGCCCAGGCGACCCATGCCGATCGTGAAGCCGGTGCCCACGGCGCGCAGGTGCGTCGGAAAGACCTTGGCCATGATCGAGTAGAGGCCCGACACGCCGCCGTTCAGGAAGAAGTTCGTGACGACAACGGTCATGACGAACTGCGACAGCATCACATTCCCGTTGGCATCACCGGCGATCGCGTGCAGGTTGCCGAAGAAATTGATGCCCGCGGCACCCAGCAACAGGAAGGCGATCGTCAGACCCTTCATGCCGATGAAGCGCGACAGCATCACGGCCAGCAGGCCGATGACGATGCCGCCGATCGCGCCACCGAGGTTCGCCCAGCCCAGGGCGCCGGCCGCCTGCGGAATCGGGTAGTCGAAGAACACGAAGCCGAGACGCGGCGTGCCCTTCAGCAGGAAGTAGAAGGTGCCGATGTGCAGGAAGTAGGCCGCGGCGACCAGGATGGTCGTGCGGATGTAGGTCTTGCTGAAGAGGTCGGACAGGTTGAACTTCTGGCCCGGCGGATTCGCCGGGAGGCTGTCAACCGGGGCATGGCCCATGCGGACGAGCGCCGCGTTAACCTTCTCGAGCGCACCGGCCGGCTGCTTGCGGCAGAGCCAGCTCACCGACTCGGGCACGAAGAAGTACACGAGCGGGATGAAGCAGCCCGTCACGACGGCGCCGCCGCCGAAGATGTAACGCCAGTTGCCGTATTCGCGCAGCGCCCAGGCAGCGAGGATGCCGCCAATGAAGCCAACCAGCGGATAGCCCATAGACATCAGCGAGACGCTGAGGTCTTTACGCCGGCTGTTCGAGAATTCCGCGGCCAGGGCATTCGTGGACGCCAAGAGGCCACCGATACCCAGGCCAGTCAGAACACGCCACACCGAGAGCATTTCCCAGCTGTGGGAATTGGAGACCATCGCCATGCCGAAGGTCATCACGACCAGGCAGCCGAGCGTGGTGTTGCGCCGCCCGTAGCGATCCGCGACGCCGCCCAGCACGATCGATCCGATGACCATGCCGAAGAGTTCCATGGTCTGCACGAAGCCGAGCACGGCATCGTTCAGGCCCCACTCCTTGGCGATGGAATTGGCCGAGAACGAAATGGACAGCACATCGAAGCCATCCAGTCCGTTGAGGCCAACGGTCAGGGCGACGATGATGATCTGCAATACGCTCATTGGCGAATTGGCCAGTGTCTGGCGCGGATCGGCGGTGTTCACGTTCGAATGACTCCCCGGCGTTGTTCTTGTAGCGTTCAGCTTCGCGAGAATAGCCCAGACAGGCCCTGAAATGTAGAACGGGCCCCGCAGGGCCCGTTCGATCAGCACATCCCGGTCGGGATGCCGATCATTCGCCGTCCGCGAAGCAGTAGGCGCAGATCTTGTTGCCGCAGGGATCGCGCAGGTAGGCCGCGTATGCGGTCGGCGTGAAGCTGCGCGGGCCCGGGGCACCCTCGTCCGTACCACCGTTGGCCAGGCCGGCCGCATGGAAGGCGCGGACCGCCGCGCGCGACGGGGCTGCGAAGCCGATCGTGCCGCCGTTGGCATGGCAGGCCGGCTCGCCGTTGGCCGGCTTGGTGATCAGGAATTCCGGGGACTGCGCGCCGTACAGCACACCGTTCTCACCGAAAAGGCCGAGGTTCTTGACGCCCAGCGGCGACAGGGTCGCGTCATAGAAAGCCATCGACTTGGCCTTGTCGTTCGTGCCAACCACAACGTGCGTGAAAATCGCCATCGTCAGTTCTCCGGAAGAGTGAGGGACCGGCGCATTCTGGACGCGCGAAGCCGGACGGGCAATCCGCGGCAAATCTCTTTCGCTTGAAAGCTCAACGATTCCAGCCTCGGGCTTACGGAATTAATCGCGTTTCGCCCGCGCAAAGGCATCGGCCATCGCGCTGTTGGCCGGCGGCGCAGGACGAGCCTGACGGGGGGCACCCCCCTGCTGACGTGGGGCACCACCCTGCGGCCGGGACCCGCCACCCTGCGGGCGTCGATCGCTGCCTTCCGGGCCAGGCGCATTGCGGGACTGCCCGGGCTGGTCAGTCAGACGGCGCGTCAGGGCGATGCGTCGACGCTCAAGGTCCACTTCGAGCACCTTGACGGTGACGACGTCGCCCGCCTTCACCGCTTCGCGCGGATCCTTGATGAACTTGTCTGACAAGGCGGAGATGTGCACGAGGCCATCCTGATGCACGCCGATGTCGACGAAGGCACCAAAGGCCGCGACATTGCTGACCACGCCCTCGAGGATCATGCCGGGCTTGAGATCCTTGATGTCCTCGACGCCTTCGGCGAACACGGCAGCCTTGAACTCCGGACGCGGATCGCGACCGGGCTTCTCGAGTTCCTTCAGGATGTCCTGCACGGTGGGCAGGCCGAAATGGTCGTCAACGAAATCCTGCGCCCTCAGCGCACGCAGGAACCGACTGTCGCCGATCAGCTCACGCACGGGCCGACCACACTGTTTCACGATGCGTTCGATAACCGGATAAGCCTCCGGGTGAACGGACGAAGCATCGAGCGGTTCGTCGCCATCCGCGATGCGCAGGAAGCCCGCGCACTGCTCGAAGGTCTTGTCGCCAAGCCGCGGCACGTTGCGCAGCGCGGCGCGCGTGCGATACGGCCCATGGGCATCGCGGTAACCGACGATGCCCTGGGCGACGCTGGTAGAAAGCCCCGACACGCGCGACAGCAAAGCCGCCGAGGCGGTATTCACATGCACGCCGACCGCATTCACGCAGTCCTCGACCCGCGCATCCAGCGCCTTGGCCAGCCGTGGCTGGTCCACGTCGTGCTGGTACTGGCCCACGCCGATCGCCTTCGGCTCGATCTTCACCAGTTCCGCGAGCGGATCCTGCAGACGACGCGCGATGGACACCGCGCCACGCAAGCTCACATCAAGGCCGGGGAATTCCAGTGCCGCCGTTTCGGAAGCCGAATAGACGGAAGCGCCCGCCTCGCTGACGACGATCTTCTGGATCTTGCGATCAGGCAGCATCTTCAGGAGATCGCCGGCCAACTTGTCGGTCTCGCGCGAGGCAGTGCCATTGCCGATCGAGACCAGCTCCACGTCATGCTGCTCACACAGCTTGCGAAGGCTCGCGAGCGAGGCGTCCCACTGGTTGCGCGGCACATGCGGATAGATCGTGTCCGTCGCCACCAGCTTGCCGGTGCGATCGACGACCGCGACCTTCACGCCGGTGCGCAGGCCCGGGTCGAGGCCGAGTACGGCACGCGGGCCCGCCGGCGCAGCCAGCAGCAGGTCCTTGAGGTTGTCGCCGAACACGGTGATCGCAGCTTCGTCCGCACGCTCACGCGCCTGCAGGAAGAGCTCCACCTGCAGCGACGTGTGCAACCGCGCCCGCCAGGCCAGGCGGCAGGCATCCATCAGCCACTTGTCCGCCGGCCGGCCCTTGTCGCTGACGCCGGCATGCGCCGCGACCCGCGTCGAGGCGAACTCGTTACCGGCATCGGCGTCCTCGCCCGGCTGCAGGTCCAGCTGCAAGAACTCTTCGCGACGGCCGCGGAACAAGGCCAGCAGGCGATGCGACGGGATGACCGCCAGCGGCTCAACGTGATCGAAATAGTCACGGTATTTGGCGCCCTCGGTCTCCTTGCCTTCGGCGACGCGCGAACGGATCAGGCCCACATCGACCATCCAGTCACGCAGCGCGCCGATCAGCGCCGCATCCTCGGACCAGCGCTCAAGCAGGATCGCGCGGGCGCCGTCCAGCGCGGCCTTCACGTCTGCAACCCCCTTCTCGGCGTCCACGAAGGCGACAGCGGCCTCTTCCGGCTTCTGCGACGGATCGGCCAGCAGGCCATCGGCCAATGGCTCGAGCCCTGCCTCGCGGGCGATCTGCGCGCGGGTGCGGCGTTTCTGCTTGTAAGGCAGGTAAAGGTCCTCAAGGCGCGACTTGCTGTCCGCGCCTTCGATCTGTCCCCGAAGCTCGTCCGTCAGCTTGCCCTGCTCCTGGATGCTGGCGAGGATCGCCGTGCGACGTTCTTCCATTTCGCGCAGGTAGCCCAGGCGCGTTTCAAGGTTGCGCAACTGCGTGTCATCAAGGCCGCCCGTCGCCTCCTTGCGATAGCGCGCAATGAACGGAACCGTCGCCCCTTCGTCCAGCAACCCGACGGCGGCAACCACCTGCTGGGGCTGCGCGCTGATTTCGGCAGCGATGGTGCGGGCAATGCGCTGGGCAAGGGCGGCGTCGATCTCGGACATGGGTGGGGCAACCGGTCGCAATCCAAAGGGGCGGCGATTGTGGCAACCGGCCGCGCCGGGCGGTAGCCATTGACAGGGGGCGATCGGCTAGAGTCCGGAACATGGACACCACGACTGCCACGACGCAACTCATCGACTCGCTGGGCGCCGACGCGCTCGCGAAAGCACAGGCCTATACCACCGGCGGCCATTGGCTGCTGTTATGGGACCTGCTGGTCACCCTCCTGGTGACCGTGGTCTTCGTCCGGGCCCGGTGGCTCGAACGCCTGGAGGGCAAGCTGTCCCGACGCGGACGGGCGACGCGGAACTTCACGCTGTCGCTGGTTTTCCTGGCGGGCTCCACGCTGATGAGCTTGCCCTGGACGCTGTACGCAGGCTGGTGGCGGGAACACCAATACGGCCGCAGCAGCCAACCCCTGGGCGACTTCCTGGCTCAATGGTCCCTGTCGGCCGTCATCTCGTCCTTGCTGGTCGCGGCCTTCTTCGTCGGCGTCTATGCATTGTTGCGCCGGACCGGGCGCCGCTGGTGGATCTGGTGCGGCGGACTGGC
>CANGMU010000053.1 GCA_947454665.1 Pseudomonadota bacterium
GGCGGTGGCAACATCTTCCGTGGCGCGGGCCTCGCGCGTGCGGGCATGGACCGTGTCACCGGCGACCACATGGGCATGCTGGCGACGGTCATGAATTCGCTCGCCCTGCAGGACGCCATCGAGTCCATCGGCTCCCAGTCCCGCGTGATGTCGGCGATCCGCATCAATGAGGTCTGCGAGGACTACATCCGCCGTCGCGCGGTGCGCCATCTGGAGAAGGGGCGCGTGGTGATCTTCGCTGCTGGCACCGGTAATCCGTTCTTCACGACCGACACGGCGGCCAGCCTGCGGGCGATTGAAGTTGGTGCGGACCTGCTGCTGAAGGCCACCAAGGTCAACGGCGTGTATTCGGCCGATCCGATGAAGGATCCGACCGCCACGCGGTATGAGAAGCTCGGTTTCGATCAGGTGCTCAGGGAGCGCCTGGCCGTGATGGACGCCACGGCCATCGTGATGTGCCGCGACAACCGCCTGCCGCTGCGCGTGTTCAACCTGGGCAATCCGGGCGACCTGCCGCGCGTGGTGCGCGGCGAGGATGTTGGTACGCTGGTCTCCTGCGACTAGCCTTTCCGCAAGACGAGGAATCCCATGCTCGACGATTTCAAGAAGGACGCCACGGTTCGCATGCAGAAGTGCGTCCAGAGCTTCCAGGCCGACCTGCGCAAACTGCGCACCGGCCGGGCACACCCCAGCCTGATCGAGAACCTGAAGGTCGAGTTCTACGGCAGCGATACGCCGCTGAGCCAGGTCGCGAACATCGCGATCGAGGACGCGCGCACGATCGTCGTCACGCCCTGGGACAAAACCATGGTCGGCGCGATCGAAAAGGCCGTCTACAAGTCGGACCTCGGCCTGACGCCGATGTCGGCCGGTGCGGTCATCCGCGTGCCGCTGCCGCCGCTGACGGAAGAGCGCCGCCGCGACATCCTCAAGGTCGTCAGCAAGGACGCCGAGGCCGCCAAGGTGTCCGTTCGCAATGTGCGTCGCGACGTGCTGCAGGACGTGAAGGAAGCACTCAAGGAAAAGCTCATCTCGCAGGATGACGAGCGCAAGGCGCAGGACGAGATCCAGAAGCTGACCGACAAGTTCGTCGCGGAGATCGACCAGCACGTGTCCGTGAAGGAAAAAGAGATCATGCAGGTCTGACGCGGATGCCTGTTCCGCGTCACGTCGCGATCATCATGGATGGCAACGGCCGCTGGGCGCAGGCTCGCGGCCAGCCTCGCACAGCCGGCCACAAGGCCGGCGTGAAACCCGTGCGCAGCTGCATTGAATCCTGCATTCGTGCAGGGGTCGGGGCGCTCACGCTGTTCGCCTTCTCGAGCGAGAACTGGGCTCGGCCCGGTGACGAGGTCAGCAGCCTGATGGGGCTCTTCGTCGAGGCGCTCGACGCGGAGGTCGACGACCTGCACGCCAACGGCGTACGTCTGCGGATCATTGGAGATCGCAGCGCGCTGTCCGTCCGCCTGCAATCCCGTATCGCCGCCGTCGAGGCGCGCACCGCGGCCAATACCGGTCTGCAGCTGCAGATCGCTGTGAGCTACGGCGGACGCTGGGACATCCTGCAGGCGACCCGCCAACTGGCTGCGCGCTGTGCCAGCGGTGCATTGCGTCCGGCTGACATCGACGAAGGCGCGTTCGCGGGCGCCCTGGCGCTCGGGGACGTGCCGGATCCGGACCTCTTCATCCGCACAGGCGGTGAAAAGCGGATCAGCAATTTCCTGCTGTGGAACCTTGCCTATACCGAACTCTATTTCACCGACGTACTCTGGCCGGATTTCGACGCGGAAGGCTTTGGCGCGGCACTGGATTACTTCGCCTCGCGCAGCCGTCGCTTCGGCCAGACCGCCGAACAGCGCAAGGGGTCGGCATGAGCAGCACTACCGGCATCCGCATCGTGAGCGCCCTGGTGCTTGTCGCAGGCTTGTCTGGCGTGCTGTTCCTCGCGCCGTCGTCCTGGACGGTCGCTCTCCTCGTCCTGCTGTTGCTGGGCGGTGCCTGGGAATGGTCTGGATTCCTGCAGGTCGGGTCGGTGCTGACGCGCCTGCTGTATGTGGCGCTGACGGGGCTGTGGTTCATCGCCGCCTCGGCGCTGGCCTTCCGTTTCGGAAGGCTCGATCTGTTGCTGGGGATCGCCGCCTTGTGGTGGCTCTGGGCCTTGGCCTGGGTCGTGCGTGCGCCGGCGCAGAGCGGCCGCTGGGCCGCAGCGATCTCCGGCTGGTTCGTGCTCGTGCCGGCATGCGTTTCGCTGCTGTGGATCTGGACGGATCCCGCCTACGGGCTGGTCTGGCTGCTTTATGTGCTGCTGCTGGTCTGGGCGGCTGATACCGGGGCCTATTTCGCCGGTCGGGCCTTGGGCCGTCACAAGCTCGCCCCCCGCGTCTCGCCCGGCAAGACCTGGGAAGGGGCAGCAGGTGGGCTGCTGCTCGTCGCCGTGCTGGCTTTCTTCGCGGCACCCGGCCTGGGCGCGCAGCGGCCGGTGTTGCTGGCGGTGTCGCTCGTCGTGGCCTGCTTCTCGATTGTCGGTGACCTCACCGAAAGCCTGTTCAAGCGCCACGCAGGGCTCAAGGACAGCGGTCGCCTGATCCCGGGCCATGGCGGGGTGCTGGATCGCGTGGACAGCATCATGGCGGCGGCGCCGCTGCTGCTGCTGGCGACGCGGTGCCTGCCATGACGCTGGGCGTCGCGGTTCTCGGCGCCACGGGTAGCATCGGAGACAGCACGCTCGACGTGCTCTCGCGGCACCCCGATGAGTTCCGCGTCGTGGCGCTGGCCGCAGGCCGCAATCTGGCAAAGATGCGCGAACTGTGCCTGCGGTTCCGCCCGGACTATGCCGCGCTGGCCGACCGCGAAGCGGCCAGCCGCCTGCGGGCGGAACTGGCGGGGGAGGGGCTGGCGACGCAGGTTCTCGATGGCCCCGAAGCGCTCGAAACGCTGGCCACGCTGCCGGAGGTGGGGGCGGTCATGGCGGCCGTGGTGGGTGCTGCGGGCTTGCCTTCGACCCTGGCCGCGGCCAGGGCCGGCAAGCGCCTGCTGCTGGCCAACAAGGAATCGCTGGTCATGGCGGCGCCGCTCGTCCTGGGTGCGGTGCAGCAGGGCGGCGCGACCCTTATCCCCATCGACAGCGAACACAATGCGATTTTCCAGTGCCTGCCGCCCGACGCGGTGATCGGGCAGGCGCCACGCAGCATCCGCCGGCTGCTCCTGACGGCCTCCGGCGGCCCCTTCCGCGACTTTCAGGGGGACCTGTCCCAGGTCACGCCCGAGCAGGCCTGTGCCCACCCGAACTGGGTCATGGGCCGCAAGATTTCGGTGGATTCGGCCACCCTGATGAACAAGGGCCTCGAGCTGATCGAAGCCTGCGCCCTGTTCGGACTGCCGCCCGACAAGATCGACATCCTCGTCCATCCGCAGAGCATCGTGCACTCGATGGTCGAATACCTCGACGGTTCGGTGCTGGCACAGCTCGGTTCGCCCGACATGCGGACGCCGATCGCCCAGGCGCTGGCTTGGCCTCGCCGGATCGAGGCCGGTGTACAATCCCTCGACTTCGTGCGGCTCGGTGCGCTGGATTTCCGGCCGCCCGACCTGGTCCGGTTCCCCTGTCTGCCGCTGGCGATTGCCGCGGCACGGGCAGGGGGCACGGTGCCGGCGGTGCTGAATGCGGCCAATGAAGTCGCCGTACAGGCCTTCCTCGACAGGCGTTTGAACTTTCTGGACATCGCGGCAGTCATTGAAACAGTCATGAGCACGGTCGACGCCGGTAGTGCGACGGATCTCGCCGCGGTGCTGGGCGCGGATGCGCTCGCGCGCGATGCGGCCGCGCGTGCTGTCTCTGCCTGTGCCGCACATCGCGGACCGGGTACCTGATGAGCCTGTCCTGGCAACACTTGCTTGCGTTCCTGGTTGCCATCGGCGTGTTGGTGACCGTGCACGAATTCGGTCATTTCTGGGTGGCGCGACGCCTCGGCTTCAAGGTGCTGCGTTTCTCGATCGGGTTCGGCAAGCCGCTGCTGCGCTGGACCGGGCGCGATGCCGACAAGACCGAATACGTTATCGCCGCGCTGCCGCTGGGTGGCTATGTCCGCATGCTCGATGAGCGCGAAGCCGCCGTCGATCCTGCCGAGCTTGATCGGGCCTTCACACGGCGGCCGCATTGGCAGCGCATCCTGGTGCTGCTGGCCGGTCCTGCCGCGAACATCATTTTCGCGATCCTTCTGCTGGCCGGGATGACCTGGACCAATGGCATCACCGAAGTCCGTCCGGTCGTCGGTGACGTCGTGGCCGGTTCTCCGGCGGCCCGCGCTGGCCTGGTGTCCGGCCAAACGATCACGGCGCTCGAGGGCAAGCCGGTGGTGGGGCAGCGCGAGGTCATGCTGGGCCTGATCGATGCCATGACCGACACAGGCCGTATCGCGCTCACGGTGAAGGATGCCGACGGCGCCGGACGGGGCGTGGTGCTCGACGTCCCGGATCCGGCCGAGCGCCATCGTCTGTCTGAACCGGAGGCGCTCTTCAAGGGCCTCGGTTTCGGCTTCTGGCAGCCGCCCCTGCCGGCCGTGCTGGGTGCGGTGGAGGCGGGCGGTCCGGCGGCCCGCGCCGGCCTCAAGTCCGGCGACGAAATCCTCGCCGTGAACGGCGAACCGGTCTCCGGCTTCCTGGCGCTGCGGGCGCGCATCGAATCGCATGGTGGCGAAGAGGTCGTGCTGGCCTACCGCCGCGCCGGCGTGGAAGCCAGCGTGCGCGTCGCCGTGGCCCGCGAGGAAGCGGCCGGCCGCAGCGTCGGACGCATCCACGTCGGCCCCGGCGGCCGCCTGAAATACCCGGATGCGATGCTGCTCCACGTCGCGCCGGGGCCGTTGCAGTCGCTCTGGCTCGGTACGGTTGATGCCTGGGACATGACAGCGCTCCAGGCGCGGATGTTCTGGCGGATGGTCGTCGGACAGGTGTCCCTCAAGAATCTCAGTGGCCCGCTGACCATCGCGGAATTCGCGGGTGATTCAGCGGCCGCAGGGCCGGGGGCCTTCGTGGGTTTCCTCGTTCTCATCAGCCTGAGCCTCGGGTTCCTGAACCTGCTGCCCATCCCCGTGCTCGACGGCGGGCAGGTGGTCTGGCAGCTGGTGGAATGGATCCGCGGCGGTCCGCTCCCGGAGCGGGTCCAGGCATTCGGGCAGCAGGCGGGTATCGCGCTGCTTGTACTTCTCATGGGCGTCGCGTTGTTCAACGACATCGCGCGGCAATTTGGCTGACGCCCTCATCACTCCAGGCGGTCATGTAATGAAGTCCGGCGCGATCCTCGCATCGCTGGTGTTGTGTGCGTACCTGCCCTGCGCGAAATCGCAGGTCTCGCAGGGCGACGAGTCCCGGTTCACCGTCGGTGACATCCGTCTTGAAGGCTTGCAGCGCGTGTCCGAGGGCACGGTCTACAACTACCTGCCGATCAACATCGGCGATGACCTGTCGCCGCAGCGGTTGCGCGAGGCGCTGAAGGCCCTGTACGGCACTGGCTTTTTCCGCGACATCGAGATGCGCCGCGATGGCAGCACGCTCGTGATTGCCATCCGCGAACGCCCGTCGATCGAGAGTTTCGAGCTCAAGGGCAACAAGGACATCAAGACCGAGGACCTTTCCAAGTCACTGCGCAACGTGGGCCTGGCCACGGGCAAGACCTTCGATCGGTCGGTGCTCGAGGATGTGAAGGGCTATCTCACCGACCAGTACTACAGCCGCGGCAAGTACGGCGTCCGTATCACCACGACGGTCGAGGATCAGCCCGACAACCGCGTGCGCGTGAAGATCGACATCAAGGAAGGCGCGCGTGCCCGCATCCGCCAGATCGCGGTGGTCGGCAACACGAAGTACAAGGAAAAGGACATCCTCGAGACGCTGGAGCTCAAGACGCCTCGCTGGAACTCCTGGTACAAGCAGAACGACCGCTATTCGCGCGAGTCGCTGCAGGGTGACCTCGAGAAGCTCAAATCCTGGTACCAGGATCGCGGCTACGCGAACTTCCAGATGGAGTCTGCTCAGGTACAGATCTCGCCCGACAAGGACGACATGTTCATCTCGCTGAACATATCGGAAGGCGAGATCTACAAGGTGTCCGAGGCGAAGCTTGCCGGCAACACGATCATCCCCGAAGAGGAGATGAAAGCGTTCCTGCTGGTGCGCCCGGGGCAGGTCTATTCCCAGCGCCTGATCGCCGCCACGCAGGAGCTGATCCAGAACCGCCTCGGCGAGGAAGGCTTCGCCTTCGCGAAGGTCGATCCGGTGCCCAAGCTCGATGACGACAAGAAGGAAGTCTCGATGACTTTCCTGGTCGATCCGGGCAAGCGCACCTACGTGCGCCACATCGAGTTCGCCGGCGTCACGCGCACGAACGATATCGTCCTGCGCCGCGAGATGCGCCAGCTGGAGGGCAGTTGGCTGTCCAACCTTTCCCTGGAACGCTCCAAGCAGCGCATCCAGCAGCTGCCTTACATCGAGAAGGTGGAGTTCGAGAAGAACAAGGTCGATGGCTCCGACGACCTCGTCGACGTGAAGTACACGGTCAAGGAAGGCCCGAGCGCGCAGCTCTCGGGCGGCATCGGTTATTCCGCGTCCTACGGCTTCACGCTGCAGGGTAGCTATGCGGACAGCAACTTCTTCGGCACCGGCAAGCGCATCGCCGTCGAGCTCAATGCGGGTGCGTACAGCAAGGTGTACAGCTACTCGCACACCAACCCATATCTCAGCATCGACAACCTGTCGCGCACGTTCAGCCTGCGCTACAGCGACGTCACGCAGTTCGTGTCCGCGTCGTCCGACTTCTCGTCCAAGACCATCGCGACGGGTCTCGAATTCGGTTATCCCATCACCGAATTCCAGGGGCTGCGCTTCGGCCTCTCCCTGCAGCGAGCCCAGTTGCTGACCACGTCCTCGGGCAGCGCCCTGCAGGCACGCGAATGGGTTCAGCAGAACGGCAAGCCTTACGCGCGCAGCGCCGTCGACAACTCGGGCAATATCTTCGAGTTCTTCGGCAGCAGCTACAACACGCTCGAGGCCACCGCCGGCTGGTACATCAACAGCCTGAACCGCGGCCTGTTCCCGGATCGTGGCTACCGCCAGTCCCTCTCGTTCTCGACGACGGTGCCGGGCAGCAGCGTGGAGTATTGGGTCGCCAACTACGACTTCGTGAAGTACATCCCGATCTGGCGCCGCTGGACCGGTTCAGTGTCTTTCAAGGGCGCCTATGGCGACAGCTTCGGCAGCACGACGGGCCTGCCGCCTTATCGGCAGTTCTACGGCGGTGGTCCGGATTCGGTCCGTGGATTCCGCGAGAGCCGTCTGGGCCCGAAGGACAACTTCGGCAATCCCTATGGCGGCAACATGCTCGTCGTCGGTCGCGCCGAGATCATCCTGCCGATGCCTGCCAAGTGGCAGACCAGCGCCCGTGTCAGCCTGTTCTACGACATTGGCAACGTGTTCTCGACCAATAGCAACACAAGGTTCTTCGGGCGCGACGGAGTCACGCCTGTAACCTACGACTTCAAACCTGCTAATCTGCGGCGGTCGACGGGCCTGGCCGTTCAATGGCTTGCCCCGCTCGGCCTCTTCCGTTTCAGCTATGGCATCCCGCTCAATGCGTCGGCGGGTACGAACGTGCTGTATCCGGACGAGAAGGAACAGTTCCAGTTTTCGGTCGGTCAGGCGTTCTGACGCCATGGCGTTCTGGTTGTGCAACGAGGGGTTATCAGCGTGAACCGTATGCTCAAAGTCCTGCTCCCGGGTGTCCTGCTTGCCGCGGCCGTTGCCGCACCTGCCCAGGCGGATATCAAGATTGGCGTCGTGAACTACCAGCGCCTTGCGCAGGGTTCGCCGCAGGCCAAGGCGGCGCAGGATGCCCTGCAGGCCGACTTCGCCCCACGCCAGAGGGACTTGGCCACGTTGCAGGGCCAGCTCAAGGCCAAGGAAGACAAGCTGCAGAAAGATGCCGCGACGATGAGCGAGTCGCAGCGTTCCAATGCCGAGAAGGAGCTGCGTGACGGTTACCGCGATCTGCAGCGCAAGCAGCAGGAAGCGCAGGAAGATCTCAACGCGCGCCAGAACGAGGAAATGTCCCGCCTGCAGCGCGTGCTGGTGGAGGAAGTCAACGCCTATGCCAAGGCGCAGAGCTTCGATCTGGTCATCGCTGACGGCGTCATCTTCGTGAACCCCGCGCTCGACATCACGCCGGCCATCCTGACGGCGCTGCAGTCGCGCAAGCCGGCCTCGGGCGGCAAGCCCGCGGCCAAGTAAGCCGGACTGCGCTGCGCGCACCGCGCTGCGTCCTGCCCGGATGGCCCTGTCGCTCGGCGAGCTCGCGGAACGCTTCGGCTGCGAGCTGAAAGGCGACCCGAAGACCCTCGTCCATGCCGTCGGCACTTTGGCCGGCGGCGAGGGCGTCATCGGTTTCGTCGCCAGCACGGCCTATCGTGACGAACTGCGTGCCACAAGGTTGGCCGCAGTCATCGTCGACCCGCGGCTCGCCGGCGACGCGCCGGTCCCCGCGCTGGTCAGTCGCAATCCCCACGCTACCTTCGCCCGCGTCGCGGCGCTGCTGCATCCGGTGACGGTTGCGTCGCCCGGCGTGCATCCGTCCGCCGTGGTCGATCCTTCAGCGCTGGTCGACCCGTCCGCCCATGTCGGCCCCTTGGCCGTCGTCGAGGCGGGCGCGCAGATCGGTCCGCGTGTCGTCGTTGGCCCGCACAGTCTGGTCGGTCGCGATGCGCGTCTGGCCGAGGACGTGCGCTTGGTGGCGCGCGTCACGGTCTGCGACAGGTCGGTCATCGGTGCCCGCACGATCCTGCATCCGGGTGTCGTGGTCGGGTCGGACGGTTTCGGCAACGCCCGCGAGGGCGGGGCCTGGATCAAGGTGCCGCAGGTTGGCGCGGTCCGCATCGGCGCCGACGTCGAGGTTGGCGCGAACACCACGATCGATCGCGGTGCGCTCGATGACACGGTCATCGAGGACGGCGTGCGGCTCGACAACCAGATCCAGGTCGCCCACAACGTGCGCATCGGCGCCCACACGGCGATCGCGGCCTGCACCGGCATCGCTGGCAGCACGCGCATCGGTCAGCGCTGCATGATCGGCGGTGGCACCGGTATCGGGGGGCAGCTATCGATTTGTGACGATGTGGTCGTCACCGGCTTCGGCATGATCACCAAGTCGATCGACAAGCCCGGCATGTATTCCAACGTGATTCCGGCCGAAGAGGTGCGCCAGTGGCGGCGTATCGTCGGCCGGCTCAAACGCATCGAATCCCTGGCAACGCGGATCTCCGCCCTCGAAGCGGCCGCCGGCGTTGCCGATACGTCGACACAGGAAGAAGGCAATGACTGACACACGCCCGTTCATGGATATCCAGGCGATCCTCAAGTACCTGCCGCACCGCTATCCCTTCCTGCTGGTCGACCGCGTGCTCGAATGCACGCGCGGCGAATCGATCAAGGCGATCAAGAACGTCACGGTGAACGAGCCGCAGTTCACGGGGCATTTCCCCGAGCGGCCGGTGATGCCGGGCGTGCTGATGCTTGAGGCGCTGGCGCAGACCGCTGGCATCCTCACCTACGCGACGCTGCAGAAGGTGCCGAACCAGAACACGCGCTTCTACTTTGCGGGCCTCGACAAGGTGCGCTTCCGCCGGCCGGTCGTGCCGGGCGACCAGCTCATCCTGACGGCCCAGGTCGAGCGCAACATGAAGGGCATCTGGAAGCTGTCGACGGTGGCGTATGTCGGGGATGAAGAAGCCGTCTCGGCGGAGATGATGCTGTTCCCTGACGCTGACAATGCCTCGCCGTTCCTGCCGGCTGACGCAGGCTGAGGCTGGCCATGTCACGCATCGATCCCCGTGCTGTCATCTCGTCGAAGGCGCAGCTCGCCGACGATGTCGAGGTCGGTCCCTTCGCCGTGATCGGCGACGATGTCGTCATCGGTCCGCGCTGTCGCATCGGTCCGCATGCCGTCGTGAATGGTCCGACGACGCTCGGCGCCGACAACCAGGTCTTCCAGTTCGCATCGCTGGGCGATGCGCCGCAGGACAAGAAATACAAGGGCGAGCCGACGCGCCTTGAAGTCGGCGACCGCAACATCTTCCGCGAGTACGTGACCGTCAACCGCGGCACGGTCACCGGCAACGGCGTCACGCGCGTGGGCGACGACAACATGCTGCTGGCCTACACGCACGTGGGCCACGACTGCACGCTGGGCAACAAGATCGTGCTGTCCAACCTGGTCATGCTCGGTGGCCATGTCGAAGTCGGCGACTGGGTCATCATGAGCGGCTATGCGGGCGCCCATCAGTTCTCGAAGATCGGTGCGCATGCCTTCATCGGCAACAACACCGCCGTCACGCGGGATGTTCCCCCGTATGTCATGGCCACCGGCCATCCGGCAGAACCTCGCTCGATCAATTCAGAAGGGCTGAAGCGCCGCGGCTTCAGCGCGGAGCAGATCCGCAACATCAAGAACGCCTACCGCGTGCTCTATCGCAGCGACCTCAAGCTCGAGGCCGCCGTCGAGAAACTGACCGAGATGGCCGCGGAGCACGAGGAGCTCAGGATCTTCGTCGACTTCATCGGTCGCTCGACGCGCAGCCTGGTCCGCTGAAGGCGATGACCAGGCCGCTGCGCGTCGCGCTCGTGGCGGGCGAGGCGTCGGGCGACCTGCTCGGCGCTGCGTTCATCGACGCGCTGCGCGAACGCTGCCCTGGTGCCACGTTCCAGGGTGTCGCTGGCCCACGCATGGTGGCCGCTGGCTGCACGGCGCTGGCGGGCTCGGAAGAGCTTGCCGTCATGGGTTTCATAGAGCCGCTGAAGCACCTGCCGCGGCTGCTGCGGCTCCGGTCCCGCCTGATCAAGGCTTTCCTCGCCGATCCGCCGGACGTCTTCGTCGGTATCGATTCGCCCTCGTTCAACCTTGGGCTGGCGAAGCGGCTCAAGCGTGCCGGCATTCCCACGGTTCAGTACGTCAGTCCCCAGGTCTGGGCCTGGCGACAGGGGCGTGTCCGGACCATGGGTCGGTCCGTGGACCTCGTGCTCTGCCTGCTGCCCTTCGAGGCGGCGTTCTACGCGGAACACGCCGTGCGCGCGGAATTCGTCGGCCATCCCCTGGCCGATCAGGTCCCGCTCCAGCCAGACCGCGCAGCGGCCCGGGCGGCGCTTGGGCTGCCTCAGGATGCGCAGGTCGTCGCGCTGCTGCCGGGCAGTCGCGTGGGAGAGGTGATGCGCCTCGGTCCGCCGTTCGCCGGCGCTGCCGCGAAGCTGGCGGCCGATCGCGCCCCGCTGCCGCCCCTGTTCATCGCGCCCATGGCAAACGACCACGTGCGAGGCCTGTTCCAGTCCGCCGTCGACGCCGCCAGGGCCCCGGTGCGCCTGCTGGACGGCCAGTCCCGCCTGGCACTGGCCGCGGCAGACGCCGTGCTGGTGGCCTCCGGTACCGCCACCCTGGAAACGATGCTCGCGAAGCGGCCGATGGTCGTGGCCTATAAGGTCGCGCCGCTGACGGCCTTCATCGCCCGCGACCTGGGGCTCGTGAAGACGACGTATTGCTCGCAGCCGAACCTGCTGGCGGACGAGGGCCTCGTGCCGGAGTTCCTGCAGGAGGCGGCCACCGCGGATGCGCTGGCCGAGTCCCTGGGGCACCAGTTGGATGATGTGCAAAACCGCGATCACCTGCAGGCCCGGTTCCTCGCGCTCCACCAGCAGTTGCGGCTCGGTGGGGCGGCGCGGGCCGCCGAGGCCGTGCTCGGGCTGCTGTCCGCCCGATGAAGCTCGCGTTCGTGCCGGGACTGGA
>CANGMU010000054.1 GCA_947454665.1 Pseudomonadota bacterium
ACCGCCTGCAGGGCCAAGGCGGATCGCGGTTCAGGCAGCTTGGCGGCGGCACGCCAGGCCTCTGAGGGCAATTGGCGGGCCAGCAGCAGGTCGATATCCAGCAGGCGTCGCGCTTCGGCCTGCGTGGGATCCACCGTCGCGGGCGGCAAGGCTGCGAAGACGCGTTGCGCCTCATCGATGCGGTTGGCGGCGAGCCATTCGCGCGCCGCGGACAGTCCCCGCGAGAGCGCCTCGGCGGGCGGGGCGCCTGCGGCGAGGCGCTCGAACATCGCGGCAGCGGCCTCGTGCTGGCCCCGCTGCGTCAGTGCGGCGGCGCGGTCCACCGAGGGCGCCGCCACGTCCGGCCGCGTGACGATCGCCGGGCCACAGGCCGCGAGCAGCAGGCCAGCCAACAGGGCCGCCATCGCGGCGCCGGCAGGGCGATGCGGGCTGGCAGGTTGCGTCGGCATGATGCGGCGGGGCAAAGTCGCGGCCTCTGGAGCCCTGGGTCGAAGTGAGGAAAGTATAGTGGTTGCCGCACAGGGCCGGATCGATGTCGTTGCCACGCCCATCGGCAACCTTGCAGACCTGTCCCCGCGAGCGCGGGACAGCCTTGCCGCGGCAAGTGTCGTCGCGGCCGAAGACACGCGACACACGGGCACGCTCCTGCAGGCCTTGGGCCTGTCACGGCCTCTCGTTTCCCTGCATGAACACAATGAAAGACATCGCATCGACGAACTCCTGGTCCGGCTTGGCCGAGGTGAAACCATCGCCCTCGTCAGCGATGCCGGCACGCCGCTGGTCTCTGATCCGGGCTATGCACTGATCAGCGCCGCGCTGGCTGCCGGGCACGTCGTGCGCTGCGTGCCGGGTCCGTCTGCAGTGCTGGCTGCGCTGTCGATCGCCGGCCTGCCGACGGACCGGTTCTGCTTCGAGGGATTCCTGCCCGCCAAGGGCGGCGCGCGCCGCGAACGGTGCCGCCGACTCGCCACCGAATCCCGCACGATGGTGTTCTTCGAAGCGCCGCACCGGATCGTCGATACGCTCACGGACCTCGCGGAAGTCTGCGGACCGGGGCGTCGTGCCGCCGTGTGCCGCGAGTTGTCCAAGACTTTTGAGACGGTATACCGCGGCAGTTTGGCCGAGCTGCTGGATATCGCCGGCAAGGATGCCAATTTCGCGCGGGGCGAGATCACGCTGGTGCTCGAGGGCGCACCCGAGGCTGACGACGCACCGGACGAGGCCTTCGTTCGGCGTGCGCTGGAGTTGCTGAAAGCCGAGTTGCCGCCGTCGCGAGCGGCAGCGGTGGTCGCGCAGCTTACCGGTCGGCGCAAGTCCGACCTGTATGCGCTGGCCGTCGGCAGTGACGGGGAGACGCCATGAAGCCCGCGACGAAGCGAGCCGCGTTCGCATTGTGCAGCCTGTTCGTTGCTGGGGCCTTCGCAGCGCCGCCGGATTTCAGCGGAATCTGGACCGCAAGCCGTGACGGCAAGGGTGGGCCAGCCCGCGAAAACTTCGCCGCGGACTTCAATGCCTTGTCGAGTTTCACGGCAGAGGCCAAGACGAAGATCGCCGAATATCGCGCTCTCGTCGACGAAGCCGGCGATACACCGGGTGGCTGGTGCGTGCCGATCGGCATGCCGGGCGCCTTGTTGCTCGGTGGAGGCTACCCCATGGAGTTCATCCAGCGGCCCGAGCAACTGACGATTCTCTTCGAGGCCCATGCCGAAGTGCGTCGCATCTATCTGGCCGGGCCGAAGGTCTCGCCGGTCGACCTGCTGCCGAGCCGTGACGGGTATTCCACCGGGCACTGGGACGGCGACACGCTCGTTGTCGAAACAATCGGGCTCAAGGAATCGGTGGACCAGGTCGTCGCGCACAGCGAGGATGCAAAGTTCATCGAGCGATATCGGCTCGAGAAGGATGCGCAGACCGGTCAACGCCTGCTGAAGGCAGACGTGACCGTCGTTGATCCGGCTTTCTATACGAAGCCTGTCACCTTCACGCGGGTGTGGGCGCCACTCGAGAACGGCCGGATGATGGATTACGACTGCACCGAGCCAGCCTGGGAAGACCACCTGGACATGCTGCGCCGTCAGTCACGCGCCGCTGCAGCGGCCAACTGATGGCTTTTGGGGGAAAGACGGAATGAAGAATCGAATCGCAGCGGCCATGACGGTCACCGTGTTGTGCACCTCGCTGCTGGCTGGCTGCGGGGATCGGAAGATCGCTGCACCGCCTGCGCCGCCGCCGCCGGAAGTGGGCTTCCTCGTCATCGCTCCGAAGGCCGTCGGACTCTCCGTTGAACTGCCCGGCCGCACCTCTCCTTACCGCGTTGCCGAAGTGCGGCCGCAGGTCGGTGGCATCCTGCAGAAGCGCCTGTTCACCGAGGGCGCTGACGTGGCGGCGGGCGCGCCGCTGTACCAGATCGATCCGGCCACTTATCGGGCGACGCTTTCCGGTGCACGAGCCCAGTTGGCATCGGCCGAGGCACAGGCGGCCAATACGCGCGTCATCGCGGACCGCGCCGAAAAGCTCTTTGCGCAGAAGCTCATCAGCCAGCAGGACCATGACAACGCACTGACCACGAGCCGCCGCACAGCGGCCGATGTTGGCGTTGCGAAGGCAGCGGTCGAGGCCGCTGAAATCAATCTCGCGTATACGACGGTGCGTTCACCGATTGCCGGCAGCGCCTCTCGCTCGAAGGTCACGGAAGGCGCGTTGATGAAGGCGTTGCAGGACGACGCGATCACCACGGTGCAGCAGCTGGATCCGATCTATGTGGACCTGACGCAATCGAGCGCGGACCTCCTGAAACTGCAGCGCGATGTCGCCGCCGGCCGGCTCAAGGCCGCGGGTGCGCAGCCCAGGGTCACGCTGACACTGGAGGACGGCTCCGTGTATTCGCAGCCCGGCACGCTGCAGTTCGCCGAGACCGTCGTCGATCGTGGCACGGGTTCCGTGCTGATGCGCGCGATGTTCCCGAATCCGAAGCACGAACTGCTGCCCGGGATGTACGTGCGCGCGAAGGTCGTGCAGGGCACCGCCGAACAGGCCCTGCTCGTGCCGCAGGGCGGCGTCTCGCGCAACGCCAAGGGCGAGGCCGTCGTCCTGCTCGTCGATGAATCGGGCAGCGTGACGGACCAGGTGATCCGCACGGGCCGCGTCGTCGACAACCAGTGGCTCGTGATGGATGGCCTGAAGGGTGGTGAGCGCGTGATCGTCGAAGGCCTGCAGAAGGCCAAGCCCGGCATGAAGGTCCGCGCCGTGCCCGTGAAGCAGGACTGACCGGCCGTGCTGTCGCGCTTCTTCATCGACCGCCCCGTCTTCGCGTGGGTGCTGGCGCTGGTGCTGATGATGGCCGGAGCGTTGGCCGTACTGCGCCTGCCGGTCATGCAGTATCCGGCGATCGCGCCACCCCAGGTCGGCATCAATACGACCTATCCGGGCGCCTCGGCGCAGACCGTGCAGGACAGCGTCGTGCAGGTGATCGAGCAGCAGATGAACGGGCTGGACGGGCTCGACTACATCACCGCCGAAAGCACCGCTGATGGTTCCGCGCAGGTGAACATGACCTTCGCGCAGGGCACCAACCCGGACATCGCGCAGGTCCAGGTGCAGAACAAGCTGGCGGCTGCGGCTTCGCAGTTGCCCGCCGAGGTGCAGCAACAGGGGCTGCGCGTCGCCAAGCCCACGCGCAACTTCCTCGTCGTGCTCGGTTTCAAGTCGACCGACAACAGCATGACGAGCGAGGAGATCAACAACTACGTTGCTTCGAACATCCTTGACCCGATCTCGCGCACGGCGGGCGTGGGCGACGTGCAGCTCTTCGGCTCGCAGTTCGCGATGCGCATCTGGCTCGATCCCGAGAAGATGGCGGGCTACAAGGTCACCGCCGGTGACGTCATCACGGCCGTCCGCACGCAGAACGTGCAGGTGTCGGCGGGCCAGATCGGTGGTTTGCCTGCGGTACCGGGCCAGGCAATCACCGCGACGGTCATCGGTCCGTCGCGCCTCACCACGCCGGAGCAGTTCGGCGCGATCCTGCTGCGCGTGAACGCGGATGGATCTCCCCTCAGGTTGCGCGATGTCGCGCGCGTCGGCCTGTCGGCCGAAAACTACGCGCGCGAGGTTCATCACGAAGCGCAGCCTGGTTCCGCGATGGCCATTCGCCTGGCCGTGGGCCAGAACGCGCTGGAGACCGTGGATGCGATCCACGACACGCTCGATCGTCTGCGACCTTTTTTCCCCAAGGGGCTCGAGGCCGTGTTCCCGCAGGACTCCGCGCCTTACGTGCGCATGTCCATCCGCGAAGTGGCCAAGACCTTGGTCGAGGCAATCGTGCTCGTGTTCCTGGTCATGTACCTCTTCCTGCAGAATTTCCGCGCGACACTCGTTCCGACCATCGCCGTGCCGGTGGTGATGCTCGGCACCTTCGCCGTGCTTGCCGCCTTCGGCTATTCCATCAACACGCTGACGATGTTCGGTATGGCCCTGTCGATCGGCCTGCTGGTCGACGATGCGATCGTCGTCGTCGAGAACGTCGAGCGCGTGATGTCGGAAGAAGGGCTCTCGCCGCGCGAGGCGACACGCAAGTCGATGGGCCAGATCACCGGGGCCCTGGTCGGCATCGCGCTGGTGCTGACGGCCGTGTTCGTGCCGATGGCCTTCTTCGGTGGTTCGACCGGTGTCATCTACCGACAGTTCTCGATCACGCTCGTGTCGGCCATGCTGCTGTCCGTGCTCGTCGCACTGATCCTGACGCCAGCGCTCTGCGCCACGCTGCTGAAGCCGGTGGAAAGGGGTGCGCACCAGGTCCGGCGTGGCATCTTTGGTGCCTTCAACCGGTTCTTCGAGCGCAGTACTGCCGCGTATCGCCGGCGCCTCGACGGCGTGCTGGCCCGTACCAGCCGCTACCTCGTGATCTACGTCGCGCTCGTGGCCATCATGGCGGCGCTCTTCACGCGCATCCCGACGGCCTTCCTGCCTGACGAAGACACGGGCGCGATGTACGCGATCGTCCAGGCCGCACCCGGTGCCACGAAGGAACGCACGGCACTCGCGCTGGAGAAGGCGCAGAACTATTTCCTCGAACAGGAAAAAGACGTCGTCGAAAAGGTCATGACGGTGAACGGCTTCAACTTCGCCGGCACCGGCCAGAACATGGGCCTGGTCTTCGTGAAGCTGAAGCCCTGGGAAGCGCGCACGAGCGCCGGGCAGAAGGTGAAGGCGATCGCACAGCGCGCGGGCAAGTACTTCGCAACGATCCGCGATGCCTCCGTGATCGCCACCGTGCCGCCGGCCGTCGGTGAGCTGGGCAACGCCTCCGGCTTCGATCTGCAGCTGCAGGACCGTGGTGGCCTCGGGCGCGCGGCCTTGCTCGGGGCACGCAACCAGTTGCTCGGCATGGCCGGCAAAGAGCCGTCGCTGGTCGGCGTACGGCCGAACGGCATCGAGGACGCGCCGCAACTCAAGCTCGATATCGACCGCGAGAAGGCCAGTGCCCTGGGCATTTCCGTGGCCGACATCAACCAGACGCTGGCTGCGGCCTGGGGCTCTGCCTATGTGAATGATTTCGTCGATCGCGGTCGCGTGAAGCGGGTGTACGTACAGGGCGAACCGGCCACGCGCATGCAGCCGGAGGACATCGGCCGCTGGCAGGTCCGCAACGGCAAGGGCGACATGGTGCCCTTCTCGGCCTTCGTCTCGGCCAGCTGGGTGGTGGGTCCGCAGAAGCTCACGCGTTTCAATGGTGTGCCTTCGTTCAACATCCAGGGCCAGGCGGCGCCGGGACACAGTTCCGGCGAGGCCATGAAGGTCATGGAAGGCCTCGTGGCGAAGCTCCCGGCTGGTGTCGGCCTCGAATGGACCGGCATTTCCTTCGAGGAAAGTCGCGCGGGCGCGAAGGCGCCTGCGTTGTACGCGGTATCGATCGCCGTGGTGTTCCTCTGCCTTGCCGCCTTGTACGAGAGCTGGACGATCCCGTTGACGGTGCTGCTCGTCGTGCCGCTGGGCGTGCTGGGTGCCGTGATCGCCACGCTGGCGCGCGGACTGTCGAACGACGTCTTCTTCCAGGTCGGTCTGCTCACGACGATGGGCCTCGCAGCGAAGAGCGCGATCCTCATCGTCGAGTTCGCCAAGGATCACTTTGATCGCGGCGTGCCGCTCAAGGAAGCGGTTCTACGGGCCGCGCATCAGCGACTGCGGCCAATCCTCATGACGTCGCTCGCCTTCATGGGTGGTGTGTTGCCGCTGGGCTTGGCGACGGGTGCGGGATCCGGTGCGCAGAACGCGGTGGGTACGGGTGTCATCGGTGGCATGCTGGCCTCGACCTTCCTGGCCATCTTCTTCGTGCCGTTGTTCTTCGTCGTCGTGCTGGGCTGGTTCAAGGTCAAGCCCGGCCACCTGGATCCGGAAATCGCCGTGAAATGGGCGCCGGAAGGGCCGACCTGATAAGGTTCGCGCCGGCTGGAGGGCGAGCCGGTTGGACAGTCGCTGCGCCGCGAGGGGAAACCCGGGCGGCGGGGAGGAAAGTCCGGGCTCCAGTGGACAGGGTGCCAGGTAACGCCTGGGGGGCGCGAGCCCACGGAAAGTGCAACAGAAAATAAACCGCCTAAGCGTCCTTCGGGACGCCGGTAAGGGTGAAACGGTGCGGTAAGAGCGCACCGCGTCGCTGGCAACAGTCGACGGCACGGCAAACCCCACCTGGAGCAAGGCCAAATAGGGAAGTCGCGGCGGATCGCAAGATTCGTCGCAAGCGTGGGTCCCGCGTGCTTCCGGGTAGGCCGCTGAAGGGTTGCGGTGACGTAACCCGTAGAGGAATGGCTGTCCTCGACAGAACCCGGCTTACAGGCCGACTCGCCCTCCTGCCACCTCCCCACATCGTCACCCGACTTTAGCTTCCGAGGCCAAGTGCCCGGATCTACGAGGGATCTTTGCCGAAGGATCCCCCCACCGTTATGTAACGCGCGTAAGTTCCTGTGCGTACAGAGAATTGATCTCGCAAAGCCGTTGACAGCCTCGCGCGCCGATTCCTATAGTGGTGGCAGGTGGGAGAAAGTGGGGAAAAGTGGGCGACCCCCTCCTAGAGGTATGTTCCGCGGCGCAACAAAAGTCTCGATCGACGACAAAGGCCGGATGGTGATCCCCACCCGCCACCGCGCCCTGCTGTCTGCGCACAGCGAGGGTCGGGTCGTCGTGACGGTGGACCGCGACCAGTGCCTGCTCATCTACCCGGTGCCCGAGTGGGAACAGATCGAACGCAAGCTCATGAGCCTGCCGAGCCTGCATTCCCAGTCGCGCCGACTGCAACGCCTGATGGTCGGTCATGCGACCGACCTCGAGCTCGACGGCCATGGCCGTCTTGCGTTGACGACCGAGCTGCGCGAGTTCGCTGGACTCGCGCGTGCCGGCATGTTGATCGGCCAAGGCAACAAGCTTGAACTCTGGGACGAGGCCCGCTGGACCGAACAGCGCGATGCCTGGCTCAAGAGCGAGCAGGCCACGACCGATCTGGCCACGGAACTCGATTCCCTGTCGCTTTGACATGGGCGCGGTGCGAGGGAGAAGGGATTGGATGAGCACAAGCCGGTGCTTGTCGAAGAAGGGCTCATCGGGCTCGGCCTCGGCGCGGACGCGCCCGGTCCGCACGACGGGTTGTTTGTCGACGCGACCTTTGGTCGAGGCGGTCACGCGTCCCGCATCCTTCAGGCCCTGGGGCAGGACGGGCGGCTGCTCGCGATCGACCGCGACCCGCAAGCGGTCGACGCCGCGCGACGGCGCTTCGCGGCGGACCCGCGCTTCACGATTGCCCACGCCCCGTTCGGCGCGCTCGAATCACTGGTCGCGGCACATGGCGGCGGCCGTCCCGTTCGCGGGATTCTGTTCGACCTCGGCGTGTCTTCCCCGCAGCTCGACGAAGCGGCGCGCGGCTTCAGCTTCCAGTCCGACGGTCCGCTCGACATGCGCATGGACCCGACGCGCGGTGAAAGTGCGGCGCAGTGGATCGCCCGCGCGCCAGCCGATGAGATCCGGGACGTGATCGGCCACCTCGGCGAAGAGCGTTTTGCCGGTCGGGTGGCCCGCGCCATCGTCGAGTCGCGCACGGTCGAGCCGATCACGCGCACGGCCCAGCTGGCGGCCGTTGTCGCGCGCGCCGTTCGCACACGCGAACCGGGCAAGAACCCGGCTACGCGCAGCTTCCAGGCGATCCGCATGCATGTGAACGATGAGCTGGGCGAGATCGAGCGTGGTCTTGCCGCTTCCTTGAAGGTGCTGGCGCCGGGCGGTCGGCTTGCGGTGATCAGCTTTCATTCGCTGGAAGACCGGCTCGTGAAGCAGTTCATGCGCCGCGAATCGCAACCGGATCCGGCGCTGGCCAAGCTGCCGATGTTGCCGGCCGGTTATGCGCCGCGCCTCGAACTCGTCGGCCGCAAGCTGAAAGCCACGACCGAAGAAGTGGCGGCGAATCCCCGCTCGCGCAGCGCCGTACTGCGCATCGCTGAACGCACGGAGGCCGTATGACGCGTCCTCGGCGCGGCTTCTGGGCGGTGGCTGCAGTGGCGTTGTGGTTCGTTGCGCTGGGATCGGCGGCCTCTGTGATCCATGCCCGCCACCGGGCGCGGGAACTCTTCGTCCAACTCGAAAAGCTCAACACCCGGCGCGACAACCTCGAGATCGAATGGGGGCAGTTGCAGCTTGAGCAGAGCGCATGGTCCTCGCCGGCCTTCGTTGAGCAGGTCGCGCTCACGCAGCGGCACATGACGATGCCGGCTCCGCGCACGATCAAGGTGGTACAGCCGTGAAGCACGCAAGGTCAGCCAGAACTGCCGTTCCGCGGCCCGCTGCCCAGCGGCCCGCGGATCCGCGCTCGTTCCGCCGCCGCATGTTCGTGCTGTACGGCATCCTGGCCACTGCGGGAGCGGGGCTGCTTGCGCGTGCCGTCGACCTGCAGTTGGTGCACAACCAGTTCCTCGTCGGGCAGGGCGACCAGCGATTCATCCGCGAGGTGGCGTCTGTCGCCCATCGCGGCATGATCCTGGACCGCAATGGCGAGCCGATGGCCGTGAGCACGCCCGTTGATTCGGTCACGGCGAATCCCAAGGTGCTGTCGCAGGTTGCGGACCAGTGGCCGTTGCTGGCGCAGGCCATGAACAAGAATCGCGAGGAACTCGCGGGCCGCCTCGCCAGCAATCAGGATCGATCTTTCATCTACCTGGCGCGGCATATGAAGCCGACTGATGCCGTGGCCGTCAAAAAGCTCGCCATGCCCGGCGTTTCAGTGGAGCGCGAGTACCGGCGCTATTACCCGTCCGGCGAAGTGGCTGGGCACGTGCTCGGTTTCACGAGCATCGAGGATGTCGGCCAGGAAGGGACCGAACGCGCCTTCGACGAATGGCTGAGCGGCGAAGACGGTCGCAAGCGCGTGATCCAGGATCGCATGGGCCGCAAGGTCGAGGACGTCGAGAGCATCCGCGCGACGCGTCCGGGCAAGGACCTGCGCATGTCGATCGACCTGCGCATCCAGTACCTCGCGTACCGCGAACTCAAGGCTGCTATCCGCGACCAGAAGGCCCGTTCAGGTTCGATGGTCGTCATGGACGTGACGACGGGCGAAGTGCTGGCGATGGTGAACCAGCCCACGTTCAACCCGAACGATCGTGAACAGTTCTCGCCGGCGATGTACCGCAACCGCGCGTCGACGGACATGCTGGAACCGGGTTCGAGCATCAAGCCTTTCGTCGTTGCCGCGGCCTTGGAGTCCGGCCGCTACGACGAAAACAGCCGGCTGGATGCCAGCGCCGGCTTCCTGCGCGTAGGCACGTTGAATGTCGAGGACGAACATCCGATCGGCGTCGCCAATCTGGAAACGATCCTCGCCAAGTCTTCGAACGTGGGCATGAGCATGATCGCGCTGTCGCTCGAGCCGCAGCAGATCTGGTCGACCCTGCGCCACCTTGGCTTCGGCCAGGTGACGTCAAGTCGATTCCCGGGCGAATCAGCCGGTGTGCTGACGAACTATGCGAACTGGCGTCCCGTCACGATCGCCACCATTTCCTATGGCTACAGCCTGTCGGTCACGCCGCTCCAGTTGGCTCATGCTTATGCGACGCTCGGTGCGATGGGCGTGTCGCGCCCTGTCTCCCTGACGAAAGTCGAAGGACCCGTTGCTGGCGAGCGCGTGCTGAGCGAAAAGACGGCCCGCACGCTGGTGAAGTTGCTGGAGTCGGTCGTCTCGCCGGTCGGCACGGGCAAGCAGGCGGCGATTCCCGGCTATCGCGTGGCGGGCAAGACCGGCACCGCGAAGAAGGCTGGCATCGGCGGCTATAGTTCCGCACATGTTGGCGTATTCGGCGGCGTGGCACCGGCATCGAATCCGCGTCTTGCGGCTGTCGTCGTGATCGATGACCCGAGCGCGGGTCGTTACTACGGGGGTGACGTCGCTGCTCCAGTGTTCTCGGCGGTCGTGGGCGGTTCGCTGCGACTGATGGGCATAAAGCCCGACGACATCGACGACTCCCGACAAGACCCTTTCCAACCTGTCCAGACGCTGGCCCGCCGATGATGCTGGCCACGCTGCTCCAGGGGTTGGCCACTCCGGAACGCGACGCGCCGCTGAGCGACATCACGCTGGACAGCCGCCAAGTACGGGAAGGCAGCTTGTTCCTCGCCTGCCGCGGCGAGCGCCATCATGGCCTGGATTTCGCGGTGGACGTCGCGTCGCGCGGTGCCTCGGCCATCCTGTGGGAGCCGGACGGCGATCGTCGTCCGCCCGAGCTGCGTTCCGACATCATCGTTGTACCAGTGCCGGCCTTGCGGGAGCAGGCCAGCCGGCTCGCGGGCCGCTTCTATGGCGAGCCGTCACGACAGCTTGCGGTGACCGGTGTGACAGGTACCAACGGCAAGACGACCACCGCCTGGTTGCTCGCCCAGGCGCTTGGCGCGACGGGCCGCCGCGCCGCCTACCTGGGTACGTTGGGCAGCGCCTTCGATGGCGAACTCATCGCCGGGGAGTACACGACGCCGGATGCGGTTGATGTGCAGCGCAGGCTCGCGACGTTCCGCGCGCAAGGTGCCGACTGCGTTGCCATGGAAGTGTCCTCGCATGCGTTGGACCAGCATCGCGTCGCGGACGTGCGATTCGAGGCGGCGGTTTTCACCAATCTCACGCGGGATCATCTGGATTACCACGGCAGCATGGCCGACTACGGCGCGGCGAAGGCTCGCTTGTTCGAGGCGGCTGGCCTGCGCACGCGTGTCGTGAATGCCGATGATGCTTTCGGCGCTGCACTGCTCGCTCGCAAGGACTTCCAGGCCGCGATTGCCACGAGCAGCAGCCCCTCGTTTGTGCAGCCCGCCGGCAGGCCCAGCCTGCATGCGCAGCACATCGAGGCCACGACGGTCGGCACGCAGTTTCGGCTGGTTTCCAGTTTCGGTTCCGCGCAGGTGGAGAGCCGGCTCATCGGCCGGTTTAACGTCGACAATCTACTGGCTGTGCTGGCCGTGTTGCTCGGCAGTGGCCAGTCGCTTGATGCGGCTGTCGCGGCTGTTGCGCAGACCGAAGCACCGCCCGGCCGCTTGCAGACTTTCGGTGGCGGTGCATTGCCGCTTGCCGTCGTCGACTATGCGCATACGCCCGATGCGCTCGCCAAAGCCCTGGA
>CANGMU010000055.1 GCA_947454665.1 Pseudomonadota bacterium
GGAGCAGGACGGCATCGACCACTGGTTCGATACCGATGCTGCTGCATTGATCGGTGAAGCCGACGCGGAGGCCTATGACAAGGTCAAGGACGTCATGGACGTCTGGGCCGATTCGGGTCTCTCGTTCGAGTGCGTGGGCCACACGCGCGACGAGATCCAGGCGCCGGTCGAGATGTACCTGGAAGGCTCGGACCAGCACCGCGGCTGGTTCCACAGCTCGCTGCTGATGTCCGAGGCGCTGTATGCGCGCGCGCCGTACAAGGCCGTGCTGACGCATGGCTTCACGGTCGACGACAAGGGCCGCAAGATGTCCAAGTCGCTGGGCAATGTCGTCGCACCCGAGAAGGTGATGTCGACGCTCGGCGCCGACGTGCTGCGCCTGTGGGTGTCTTCGACGGACTACACCGCCGAGATGACCTGCTCGGACCAGATCCTGACGCGCATGTCGGATTCCTATCGCCGCCTGCGCAACACGATCCGCTTCCTGCTGGGCAACTTGCATGGCTTTGACCCGGCCACCGATGCGGTGCCGGCGAACGAGCTGGTGCAGCTGGATGCCTGGGCGGTCGGCCGCGCCGCGCAGTTGCAGGACGAGGTGGTCGCGGCCTTCCGCGATTACCAGTTCCATCAGGTCTATCAGAAGGCCCACAACTTCTGCGTCGTGGACCTGGGCGGCCTTTACCTCGACATCATCAAGGACCGTCTTTACACGACGCCGGCCGGCAGCCACGCGCGCCGCTCGGCGCAGACGGCCATGTTCCACATCGCCCACGCGATGGTGCGCTGGCTGGCGCCGATCCTCTCGTTCACGGCGGAGGAGATCTGGCAGCACCTGCCGGGCGCCACCGCGCAGGCGAAGTCCGTGTTCCTGACCACCTGGCATGCGTTCCCGGAACTGCCGGCCACGAGTGTGGACTGGGATGCGCTGATCACGCTGCGCACGGCCGTGCAGCGGCAGTTGGAAATCCTGCGCGATGCGGGCTCGATCGGTGCGCCGCTGCAGGCAGAGCTGGATGTGTATTGCACCGGCGAAGTCTTCGATCGACACGCTGCGCTCGGCGACGAGCTTCGTTTCTTCACGATCACGTCGGCTGCGCGCGTGCACCGCGTGGATGCGGCGCCTGCGGATGCGGTCGTCGCCGACACGGGCAACGGCGCCATCGACGGCGTCTGGCTGCGCGTGACGCCGTCGGGCGGCACGAAGTGCGTGCGCTGCTGGCACGTCCGCGATGACGTGGGCAGCAACCCCGAGCATCCGCCGCTCTGCGCGCGCTGTGCGGGCAACCTGCTCGGCCTGGCTGAGACGAGGCAGTACGCGTGAGCACCCCCGCGCGCAGTTCCTTGCCCTGGCTCTGGCTCGCGGCGGTCTCGATCGTCCTCGACCAGTGGAGCAAGTGGGCGATCATGCGGCGCTTCGAGGAATTCGAGACGCTGACGCTGCTGCCGGTGCTGGACATCAGTCGCTGGCACAACCGCGGCGCGGCCTTCAGCTTCCTGGCGGGCGCGGGCGGCTGGCAGCGTTGGCTGTTCACGGGCTTCGCCGTCGTGGTCAGCGGTGTGATCGCCGTGTGGCTGCGCCGTCTGGATAACAGCACGCAGAAGCGCCTGGCCTGCGCGCTGACGCTGGTCATGGGCGGCGCGATCGGCAACGTCATCGACCGCGTGCGCTTCGGCCACGTGGTGGACTTCATCGTCGTGCACTGGAATTCGCACTTCTTCCCGGCCTTCAATGTCGCCGACGCCTGCATCACCGTGGGTGCGGGCCTGCTGCTGCTGGACGCGATCCTCGATGGCCGCAAGGCGAAGGCCGCAGGCGGGGCAGGCTGATGCGCATCCTGCTCGCCAATCCGCGCGGCTTCTGTGCAGGCGTGGACCGCGCCATCGACATCGTCGAGCGCGCGATCGAGCTCTTCGGTGCGCCGATCCATGTGCGCCATGAAGTGGTGCACAACAAGCACGTGGTGGATCGTCTGCGCGCGCTGGGCGCGATCTTCGTCGAGGAACTGGACGAAGTGCCGGATGGCGCCACGCTGATCTTCTCGGCGCATGGTGTTTCCAGCGCGGTGGAACAGGAGGCCAAGCGCCGCGGCTTCACGGTCTTCGATGCCACCTGTCCGCTGGTGACCAAGGTGCACATGGAAGTCAGCCGCTATGCGCGCGATGCGCGCGATGTCGTGCTGATCGGCCATGCCGGCCATCCGGAAGTGGAAGGCACGATGGGCCGCTTCGACACGAAGCATGGCGGGCGCATCCACCTGGTCGAGGACGTGGCCGGCGCTGCGCGACTGGAAGTTGAGCGTCCGGATTCGCTGGCCTTCGTGACGCAGACGACGCTGTCGGTCGATGACACTGTCGCCATTGTCGATGCCTTGCGGGCGCGGTTCCCGAAGCTGCAGGCACCGCGCGTGGAGGATATCTGCTATGCGACGCAGAACCGCCAGGACGCCGTGAAGAAGTTGCTGGAAGACTGCGACGCGCTGGTAGTCGTGGGTTCGAAGACCAGCTCGAATTCAAACCGCCTGCGCGAACTGGGTTCGCGGGCTGACCTGCCGTCGTTCCTCGTGGATGGTGCCGCGAACCTGGAGCGGGCGTGGTTCGAGGGCTGCAAGGCGGTCGGCGTGACCGCCGGTGCCTCGGCACCGGAGGTGCTGGTGCGCGAGGTCGTGGACCAGCTCATCACTTGGGGCGGCACCGCGCCCGAGGAAGTCTCCGGCCGCGAAGAACATGTCGTGTTCAGCTTGCCCAAGGCATTGCGCGCGGCGAAGCCTGCGGACTGATCGAGGTCGCTGGGCCCTAAGGCCAACACTCGGGGCTGCTGCCACCGCGCTGCCCCGATTCCCCAAGACTGAATGTCATGCAGGCTGCATCCGCGGCTTGTGCGCTGCCGAGCATCGGTCTGGCGCGTGCCGTGTAGCGCTGGCCATCCTCCGACGTATCCAGCGAGAGCCGGTATCGACCGCCCGGTGTCGTCGTTGCGGAGAGGGCTGTCAGGTCCGCGGCGTACCGAAGCCTCATCAGGTAGTGGCGTTCCTGTGCGGCGTGAATTTCCAGCAAGGCCAGGCGCGCTTCGGCGCGATGTTCGCGGAGC
Source organism: Pseudomonadota bacterium (assembly GCA_947454665.1). Classification (GTDB taxonomy): domain Bacteria; phylum Pseudomonadota; class Gammaproteobacteria; order Steroidobacterales; family Steroidobacteraceae; genus ZC4RG30. The sequence goes on from CANGMU010000055.1 coordinate 3,089, forward strand.
AGCACGCTGCGGTAGGAAGCCAGGCTCATTGCGGTGAGCAGGCCGACGATCATCGTCGTGATGCAGAGCTCGATCAGCGTGAAGCCACGGGCGCGCATCAGTCCGCGTCCTCGCGCCGCCACGCGCGGCGTTTGATGCGCGGAATGGCTGGACAGGCGTCGAAGGGCAGGTCGCCGATGCCACAGCGATAGCTGCCGCCGTTGGGCTGCAACGCTGGCGCATCGAAAGGCGAGGGTGAACTGCCGTCGCGACGGTGCAGTTCGCGCGCCTTCATTGGCAGGCCGTCGGTCGGGTCTGGGACGGCGGTGCCGGTGTCGGCCTTGATGGCCGTGGCCTTCACGATGATGGAGTCTGGCGAGGTGCAGGTACTGAGCGCATCGCCCTGCACCTGCGTGTAGAGCAGGACGCCCGCGGCGGTCATCGCGCGCGCAATGATGCCGTCGGTGCCGATACTTTCGGCGTACCCGCCCAGCAGGTTGGCGGGTGTGGCGATGGGCAGTGCATCGAACTGGGCCTGGGTCCGGTGCGCGTAGGGCTGCGTGTCGCGCAGGACATAGAGCCCTTGGCTGACTGGCGAGGTGCCGGTGCCGACGTAGGTCGTGCCGACCGCAATGTTGAACCAAGGCGCAGCGCCGGGCGGTGCGAAGAGGCTGACATCCGGCGCGGCGAGGATGCTGCGTGCGTTGGGGTGGGTCGGTGCAGCGAGACGCGCGATCGCGCCGCCGACCGCCGTGGCGGCTGCGTTCGTCGCCGCGCTGTCGTCGAAGTCGAAGCGCCAGAGCGTCGCCTGCGCATCGCCGACATAGAGGCGGTCCGTGTGGCCGTCGCGGTCGAGGTCCAAGGCGGTGATGGCGCCTGAAAGGCCGGCGGTGAACGCCGCCTGTATGGGTAAGGGAACGTCACGGCCGGTGTCGAGGTCCAGCGCGAGCAGCGCTGCGCCACTGCGGGCGCCATGCGTAGACGTGGCGGGGGTCGCTAATCCTGCCCCGAGCAAGACCATGGATGAAGCAGTATTACCATTTACTCCCGCTCCCAGCGCGGGCTCGGCAACGAGGCGGGCGAGTGCCGCGAGGTTGCTGTTGTCCTTGCGCCAGAGCGTGCGGGGCGGGGCCGGCTCGCTGACGTCGAGCGTCATGACGGCCGAATCCCAGCCTTCGCCGTTACGCCAGCTGGACGTGACCACGAGTCGCGCGCGTTCGCCCTGTGCAGCATTGATGCGGCCGTCGCCGTTGGCGTCGTGAAGGTCCAGGGCAAGCTGCGTGACGCCGTCGCAGTCCTGTGCGGCACGCTCTGAAGGCGAGACGGACCAGCGCTGGATCCCGGTGCTGTCGGTGGCGGTGACGTAGGCGCCGTTCACGCGCAGTTGCCAGCTGTCCACGGCGTTGCTGTTGGCGAAGGGGCCGGCGTTGGCATAGGTCAGGACGATGGACTGCGCAGCAAGCGTTGTCGCGGGCATCGTGAGCCACGCGGCCACAAGGGGCAGCGCGCCGAGTCGCGACCGGCGTCTCACGGGCGCGCATCCAGCCGGTCTATCGATTCCACCAGGGTTACCTTTGCGCCGCGTGCGGAGCGACCGGTGCTGCGCAGTTCGAGATGCCGCGTCACAAAACGGCCGAGACTGAAGCCGACGGGCGTGTCGCCATCGCCGACATGGCGCACTTCGGTGATCGAGCCTTCGACGGGAGAGTCCTCGGCGTGGCGGTCCGTGGCGGGCAGTGAGACCGCGGGCGTGGCGAGCAGCGCGGCGCGCGTGGCAAAGAGTCCGCTTTCGGCGGACTCGAAGGCGCCCAGGCGGAACTGGCGGTTCGCGGCGAGTGCGGCTTCGCCGGCGGCACCGCCCAGCGCCTGCGCGAGCAGCAGCGAGAGCACCGCGAGCAGGATGAGCGCAAGCGGTAACGCAAAGCCTTTGGACTTGAGCGACACGCCGTGCATCACGCCGTCTCCGCATTGCGCACCGCGAAACTGCGCGTCACCGACAGGTGCCGCACCGGCCGAGCTTGTGGTCCGGAGCGCAGGTGGAGGGTGAGTTTCACGGCCACGACGGCTGCACCCAGGGGCGATTCGCCCGCTTCGATCCATCGCACATGGCCCGGCAGCGCGCCATCGCGCACCCCAAGCTGCACCCCAAGGCCTTCAACGCCGGGCATCACCTCGGTATCGACAAAGCGCGGCTGGCCGGCCACGCGGGTCAGCGACTTCACACGCAGCGCGGGCTCGGTCGGGTTGCCGTTGCCGTTGCCGTCGCTTTCGCGCGCGACGTACCAGCTGCGCACGATGAGATCGCGCAGCTCGGTGATACCGGGCTTCAAGGTCACGACCGCGGGCAGCGCGCCATCGACGATGACGCCACGTACGGCTGGGTGTTCGAGGCTGGTGAGCACCTGCATGCGGCCAGCGTCGGGCGTCGCCGATTGCGCCGATGCGCGGCGAACCGTGAGCACGGCACTGTCCGCGACCGCGCCCGGTTGCTGGGGCGTACAGGCGAGGGCGTAACCGCGGCTTGTTTCGAGGGGTGCGAGCAGGCGCGTGGCTTGGCCTGCGCCACAGTGGGAGGCTGAGGCCGGCTCGATGGCCTGTGGCAGCAGCGACGCACCCTGCACACCATAGAAGCCCGCGAGCTGCAGTTCCGGTTCCAGCGTCGAGAAGACGTACTGCGCCCGCTCCTGCAGGCGGCCCAGCGTCTGCGTGGATTCATAGCGCGCGCGGCCCTGCGCCCAGGCGGTGAACGCGCCCAGTGAGGCGACCGAGGTGAGCAGCAGGCCCATCATCAATTCGATGAGGCTCATGGCGCAGCCGCCAGGTCCACGCGACGCGTGAGCGATTGCGCGGCGCCACCGGCAGGATCCAGCCAGCGCAGCGTCAGCCGCCATCCCGATCCATCGGGCACAGCCTCCGCGACCGGCGCATCCAGCGCCGCGCCCCCGCTCGCGCGCGAGGGCAATCGCGTCGCAGCGGCCGCCTGCCAGGTGGCCACGGCCCAGTCGGTAGTGACCGCGAGCGCGCGCAGTTCCTCCGCGGCGTCCGCGGCAAGGTCCACCGCCGCAAGTCGCAGCAAGGCCGAGTGGTTGCCGCGCTCCGCGCCCGTGAAGGCCGCGAGCGTGCCCAGCGTGGAACTGGCGAGCAGCAACAGCGCGAGCAGCGCTTCGATCAGACCGCCGCCGTGCTGATCGCGCGCGCCCTTGCTGCGGCCCGGGGCCGTCCCTGGCCCCATTTGGTTCACCGTGGCATCCCTGCCCATGGCCTGCATTCCTGTTCCCTTGAGAGGGAGCGCAAGGCTAGGGCGGGGAAGTGGTCAGGGCGATGCGCGAATCAGCGGCGAGTCGACGGAAACGCGAATTTTCGGGCGGGAAGCGCCGATTCTCTGATCCATTCGCCGTGTTTTTTGAAGCCATATTTCAATATGGCTAAAGACCCAGACGATTGGTACGCTTCTCCCCAGATCGCGACATTTGATTGGGATCCTCGAAAGGACGAGACCAATCAAGCGAAACATGGCGTCACTTTCGCCAAGGCACAGGAGGCCTGGCTCGATCCGAAGCGCGTCATCCTGTTCGACGAGAGTCACAGCACACCCGCTGAGCGGCGTTACTTTTGCTACGGCAGGGTGGGCCAAAACGTGTTGACGGTACGATTCACATATCGGGATGGATTTATCCGGATTATTGGCGCGGGTTACTGGAACAAAGGCAGGCAGATTTATGAGCGAGAAAATAAAATACACTAGGGGTCCGGTCATGAAGGGCCGTGTCATCAAGGACTTTCTGCCGCCGCCTTCCCAACTGATCTTCAAGGAAGACATGGAGAAGGTGACGATCATGCTCACCGGACGCAGCGTCGATTTCTTCCGTGCTGAGGCAAAGAAGCATGGCACGCAGTACCAGCGCATGATCCGCGAAGTGCTTGATCGTTACGCCATGGCGAATTCGCCGCATTTGCCCACAAAGGGGCGGCGCTAGACCATCGCTTGGCGGTTACTTTCCTCCCGCGGGTTGACCGGTCCTGCCCCGGCAGGGGTTCTGCTGCCCCCTGTCCACCCCGGGGCGTGACGTGCGTTAAGGCACCAACCACGGCCAAGCGGCTACCATTGCCCCATGCCCCTCTCCACCGTCCGACGCCTGTTGGTTTCGATCGCGCGCGGCGCCGGCCTCACGCTGCTGGAACTCGCCGTCGTCTGCGTCCTGCTGGGTGTGGGGGCCTGGTTCGCGGTGCCGGCCTGGCAGCAGCACCGCATCAGCCTGCGTCGGGTGGAGGCGCGCAGCGAGCTGGTCGCGCTCGCGCAGCGGCTGGACGGCTGCCGGCAGTCGCTGGGCGTCTATGACGACGCGGCCTGCACGATCACGCTGCCCGTCGTGACCGCGACCGGCAGTTACCGCGTGGAAGGCAGCGTGCAGAAGGACGGCTGGCAGCTGGCCGCGCACCCGCTCGACGAGCAGCGCGGCGACGCCTGCGCGAGCCTCGCGCTGGACCACCGGGGTGTGAAGTCCGCCACCGGGACGCTGGCCCCGACGGAGTGCTGGGGAGGCGAAGACTGACCGCCCGAAAGGGGGTTCTCAGGTTTCGCCGGATTGCAGTTTGGCCAACCGCACGCGCGCGGAATCCAGCTTGCGCTGCAGGTTCGCGATGACCTCGTCCGCATCGACGTAGTCGCCCGTACGTCGAGCCTCGTCGCGGGCACGCAGGGCGCGTTCAACGAACTCTGACCCAGTCTCGGTCTTCATCGCACGAATGTACTGCATTCGCCGCGGTTTCCCTTATTCCCCCTCTCGCGCAAGAAACGCGGCTTAGCGGCCGGCGGTTCGCGCCGTAAAACGTCGTGCCTCCCACCGGTCGGTATGTGGCGGCGCAATGCACCTCTATTTCTTCACCATCTTCGCGGGTTAATGTATATATTAACTCCATTCGGATCGCTGGAGCGGTACGCGGAAGGGCCGGGTGCTGATGTCTGGCGTACGCCCGATGCCGCGCGGACTTGGGATGAGGCGATCTGCCGTGTCGAAGCGAAAAAGCGAGTGGCGCAGGCAGCCCAGTTGAACGCGCGGCTCGCCAGGTTGGCGGCGACAGGCCAATTGCGGTCCCCCGACATGATGAATGCCGAAGGCGAGGGCATCTATGCGGTCAAGACGACCGGCGGATTGCGGGCATACGGCTGGTTCGGGCAGGTCTGTGGCAAGAGGGCGTTCGTGATCAGTCATGTGATCTTGAAGAAGCGCCAAAAGCTGGACCCTGGTGATCGCATCAGGGCGACTCGCTGCCGGGATCAGGTGGCCGCTGCCTTGAAGGCTTCCAACATTGAGACTCGAGGGTGACGGTATGAGCACGATGAAGGATTGGCTGGAAGCTGACCCCGAGCACCACAAGCTGTTCGAGCAGGAGCGGCTGATCGTTGACGTGGCCGAAGAGATCTACGCCGTGATGGAACGCGGCGAGGGCATGTCACGCGCCGGCCTTGCGCAGCGGCTGGGCAAGAGCAAAGCCTTCGTGACGCAGATACTCAGCGGCTCCAGGAACCTGACCTTGCGCACCATCGCGGACATCGCGGGGGCGCTTGGGCAGCGCGTGGAAATTCGCCTCAAACCGCAGGTGACGGAGTCGCCATGGATGCCGATCCATGCGCCCCAAGCGGGTGTCCAGCGTCCGCCGATGGTGGTTTACCAGTTCCGGGACGTGGGGCCGTAACGTGAAGCCCTTGGCCATCGAGGATGTCTATATCCGAGAGACCCATGCGCGGGTACGTCCGGACTTTGATCCACTGGCTGCGTCGCTCGATCCAGCGGAGGCGGTTGGCGTGCAATTCCGCTGTGCCTTTGAGCCGAACCCGAAGTGCGATCCACATCGGGTGCTGTTTGCGGTGAACACCGGCGTCCGTGTGCTGAAGCCCGGGGTGTCCGTGGCGATGCAGTCCCCAGCCGAGGGCGAGGTCGTGGCCGAGATCGATGCCACGTTCATCGTGCGCTATCTGTCAGAGTCCGGTTCGCCGCCGAGCCGGAAAGTCCTCGAAGCATTCCAGGACGACGTCGTCCAGCACCTGTGGCCCTACTGGCGTGAATACGTCCAAGGGGCGGCCGCCCGGCTCAGGCTGCCACCGATCTTGCTGCCGGTACGACCGGCAACCGGCTCGAAATAAGTTCACGGGCACGCCGCCCCCGCCGCCGACTGCAGCCGCGGCCGGCCCGTCTGGCTGACCACCACCTGTCGCGTGGCCGCCGGCACCCCCGGATGGCAGAGCGTGAAGGTGACCGTCGAGCCCGCCCGCGGCCAGGGCCAATACACCACCGGCATGCGCGAGGCCGAGACCCTCAAAGCCCCCGGCAGGTCCACCCGCAGGACGTCCCGCCCCGTTGCCGGCCCCACCCGATAGCCCGTCGCCCCCACGCCCGCCCGGCAGTCCGCTGGCGGCCCCGTCAGGCAGAGCTGGGTGGCCAGGCCCGTGGCGAGCGCCTGGGCCCGCGCCCGGTGCAGGGCGAGCAGCAGCGTGTTCGCCGACGCGCTCACGGCCGCCCGGGCCTGCAGCGCCCGCAACGACGGCAGGGACAGGGCGCCCAGTAGCGCCAGGATGGCGAGCACCACCAGCAGCTCAACCAGGGTGACGCCCGCGGGGCGGGGGAGGCGCGCGTGAAGCATGGGCGCGAAGCCTGCCGCCCGGGGTGGCCTGCGGCCAGCTGTGAATCCTGCGTGAAAGCGCCCAAAGGGCTGGTCTTCGGCCGCGACTTTTCCTAGAATGCGCGGCCTCGCCGGAGTAGCTCAGTTGGTAGAGCACGTCATTCGTAATGATGGGGTCGTAGGTTCGATTCCTATCTCCGGCACCAGATGAGACGCAAAAGGCCACCCAGAAATGGGTGGCCTTTTTGTTTGGGCGGAACATGCCGCGAGTTCTAATCCCAGCCCCTCCGCCAATACAAGTCCTTCTAACCTGCTCAGAGGGCCTAGGAGGCGCACAGAGCCCCGCACCACGCGGGGCTTTTTGCTATGGGCTCCTGACTGCGCCTCCGGCCGGGGCGCCCGAAAACCCGTCTCAGACGCCCCACGTCTCAGAACCTCCTGACTTTCCGGGGGGCGGTACGGCGCCAGGGGGTCAGGGGCGGAGTCCGGATTTCGTGCCGTACCAAATGAACGCTACTCCGTGATCCGCTCGTACGCTTGCCTGACGACCGCGAGTGCTCCCGTCAGGTCGTCGGCAGAGTCAATCGAGTACAGGACCCCGCCGGACTCGGTGGCCCCGATGATGAATGCGAACTCGGTGGCATCCCTGGACTTCCCGGTCGGGTCGTCGCAGTCGGCAAAGTCCAAATTGAGTAGGAGCGTCAGCCGCTGCTTGCGCGGGATGACCTCCACAAAAAAGTCGAAGACCCGATAGACGACCGTCCGGTCATTCGGCAGTTCGACGACGTCCTCTCCAAGTGCCTAGACCAGCGGCTGAAGCTGATCCAAGAGCGTCCTTGCCGTGGCATCCATCTCGATTGTCTGGACAGAGAAACCTGCCGCCAGCGCCTTGTGTTCCTCAAGCTCTCGCTGCTTGACTGCAATGGGATCGACAATGAGCGGTCTCCACACCGCCAAAGCCTTCTCCGCAAGGTCCTTGCCCCGCTTTTCGATGGCTTCAGCATTCCATACGGACTGCTCTCGGAGCAGCATATTGAGCCGCAGCGGGCTCTCCTCGGGGATCTGGAATCGGTGCGACTCCGGAAACCAGGCCAGTTGCTCGTCGCCGGTCTCGTCGACGATCTCCTGGTACTCCTCGTCCCAGACGTCACAGATGCGCTAGAAAAACAGCAGCGGGAAGATGTAGGTCTTGAAGTCGGCTGCATCCACCGGGCCGCGCAGGATGTTGGCGGATTCCCAGAGGTGGGACTCAAGTGTGGTTAGAGATATGACCATCAGGTTTCTGTTCTTTTGATTTCAAGGATCTGGAACGTCTTAGAGGCGCTTCCGACAAGATGAAGAGCGACCTCATCGCCAACGACAGCTCCTAGCAATGCTTGAGCTAGCGGGCGACCTTCGTTAACGATGCCATTAGAAAAATCGTCTTTTCCGCGAGTAATCTGAGCGGTCAGAATGTCGTTTGGCTTGGCGATATCCACGTAACGGACCACGTCACCCACCTCGACTTCCAAGTCGTCCTCGGTGTCGATCAACACAGAGTTCACCGCTTCTCGTTCGATTTCAGCTTGCTTGGTGTTCTCAACGTGTATCGGCTCCCGCGCGACATGTGCGACTGGTTTTGCCGCCGACAGCCCTTCTTCAATCCAGGCTTCACCAGACGCATGCTCCGGCTTCCAGCTTTTGCATAGATCCTCAAGGAAGCTAATGAGCTTTTCGGTTTCTTGTCTTGGAGTCCGGAACCAGTCTGTAGACCAGATGCGCCAAATGCGGCC
>CANGMU010000056.1 GCA_947454665.1 Pseudomonadota bacterium
CGATCACCTGGCGCGCCGTCGCGCGCATCATCGAAAAGGAAAAGCCGGACGCGCTGCTGCCGACGATGGGTGGCCAGACCGCGCTGAACACGGCGCTCGACCTGGTCCGCGAAGGCATTCTCGAGAAGCACGGTGTCGAATTGATCGCCGCCAAGCGCGACGCCATCGACATGGCCGAGGACCGCGAGAAGTTCCGCAACGCGATGACCGAGATCGGTCTCGAGACGCCGCGCGCCTACATCGCCCACACGATGGAAGAGGCTGCGGCCGGCCAGGCGCAGCTGGGCTACCCGATCGTCATCCGCCCGTCGTTCACGATGGGTGGCAGCGGCGGCGGCATCGCCTACAACCGCGAAGAATTCGAGACGATCGTCGCGCGCGGCCTCGATGCCTCGCCGACGACCGAAGTCCTGCTCGAGGAGTCGGTCCTCGGCTGGAAGGAATACGAGATGGAGGTTGTCCGCGACCACAAGGACAACTGCATCATCGTCTGCTCGATCGAGAACCTCGATCCGATGGGCGTGCACACGGGTGACTCGATTACCGTGGCGCCCGCGCAGACGCTGACGGACAAGGAATACCAGCGCATGCGCGATGCCTCCATCGCCGTGTTGCGCAAGATCGGCGTCGAGACCGGTGGCTCGAACGTGCAGTTCGCGGTCAACCCCGAAGATGGCCGGTTGATCGTCATCGAAATGAATCCGCGCGTGTCGCGTTCGTCGGCACTGGCCTCCAAGGCCACCGGCTTCCCGATCGCCAAGATCGCCGCGAAGCTGGCCGTCGGCTACACGCTCGACGAGCTCAAGAACGACATCACCGGTGGCCTCACGCCGGCGTCCTTCGAACCGTCGATCGACTATGTCGTCACCAAGGTGCCGCGCTTCACCTTCGAGAAGTTCCCGGCCGCCAATACGCGCCTCACGACGCAGATGAAGTCGGTGGGTGAGGTGATGGCGATCGGCCGCACGCTGCAGGAATCCCTGCAGAAGGCGCTGCGTGGCCTTGAAACAGGCCTCGATGGCCTGACGCCGAAGCTCACGCTGCCGCTCGACGCCGATGCCGAAGACCAGTTGGCCTACGAGCTGCGCCTGCCGGGCCCTGATCGCCTGCTGTACGTGGCCGATGCCTTCCGCGCCGGCTGGTCGATGGACCGGGTGCACGAGCTGTCGCGCATCGATCCCTGGTTCCTCGTGCAGATCGAGGACCTCATCCGCGAAGAGCAGGCTGTCGTGGCGGGTGGCGTCAAGGCGCTTGATGCCGGTCGTCTGCTTGCCCTCAAGCGCAAGGGTTTCTCCGACATGTGCCTCGCGCGTCTGGCTGGTGTTGCCGAGCAGACCGTGCGCGACCTGCGCCACCGCCTGAACGTCCGCCCGGTCTACAAGCGCGTGGATACTTGCGCCGCGGAATTCTCCACGTCGACGGCCTACCTCTACTCGACCTACGAGCAGGAATGCGAGGCCGAGCCGACCGATCGCAAGAAGATCATGATCCTCGGCGGTGGCCCGAACCGCATTGGCCAGGGCATCGAGTTCGACTACTGCTGCGTGCACGCGTCCTTGGCCCTGCGCGAAGACGGGTTCGAGACCATCATGGTCAACTGCAACCCGGAGACGGTGTCGACCGACTACGACACCTCCGACCGCCTGTACTTCGAGCCGCTGACGCTCGAGGATGTGCTCGAGGTCATCGCGAAGGAAAAGCCGGTCGGCGTCATCGTGCAGTACGGCGGACAAACGCCGCTGAAGCTCTGCCGCGCACTGGAAGCCGCGGGCGCGCCGATCATCGGCACCAGCCCCGATGCCATCGACATCGCCGAAGACCGCGAGCGCTTCTCGGCCCTCGTCACGGAGCTTGGCCTCAAGCAGCCGGCCAATGCGACGGCGCGTACCGAAGCGCAGGCCCTTCAGCTTGCGCGTGAAGTCGGCTTCCCCCTCGTCGTCCGCCCGTCCTATGTGTTGGGCGGCCGGGCGATGGAAGTCGTCTACGCCGAGGAAGACCTCAAGGCCTACATGACGGACGCCGTGAAGGTGTCCAACGACAGCCCCGTGCTGCTCGACCGCTTCCTCGACCAGGCGATCGAGGTCGACGTCGATGCGATCTGCGACGGCACGGATGTGCTCGTCGGCGGCATCATGGAACACGTCGAGCAGGCCGGCGTCCACTCGGGCGACTCCAGCTGCAGCCTGCCGCCGAACAGCCTGTCGAAGGAAGTGCAGGACGAGTTGCGTGACCAGACGCGCAAGTTGGCCCTGGCGCTGAAGGTCGTCGGCCTGATGAACATCCAGTTCGCGATCCAGAGCGGCGTCGTTTACGTGCTGGAAGTGAATCCGCGTGCCTCACGCACGGCGCCATTCGTGTCGAAGGCGACCGGCCGTCCGATCGCCAAGATCGGCGCGCAGGTCATGGCCGGCAAGACGCTCAAGGAGTTGGGAGCGACCGTCGAGCGTATCCCGTCCTACTATTCCGTAAAGGAAGCCGTCTTCCCGTTCGCGAAGTTCCCGGATGCGGATCCGATCCTCGGCCCCGAGATGAAGTCGACCGGCGAAGTCATGGGCACCGGTCGCACTTTCGGCGAGGCCTATGCCAAGTCGCAGGCTGCCTCCAGCGTCGTGCTGCCGCGCCAGGGCACGGCCCTGATCAGCGTGCGCGAGCGCGACAAACCCGGTGCTGCGGTCTTGGCTCGTCGCCTTGTCGACCTCGGCTTCGAAGTCGTCGCAACGGCCGGTACGGCCACCGTCATCGAAGCAGCAGGTGTTCCCTGCCGCCGTGCGAACAAGGTCCGCGAGGGCCGTCCGCACATCGTCGACATGATCAAGAACGACGAGTTCGTGCTGATCGTGAATACGACCGAAGGCAAGCAGGCCACGCGCGATTCCACCGAGATCCGCAAGGCGGCCGTCCACAAGCGAGTGACTTACTACACGACGCTCGCGGCGGGCCTGGCCAGTTGCGAGGCGTTGGAACACATCGATGATTCCGATGTGAACCGCCTGCAGGACCTGCACAAGGAGTTCTCGGCATGAGTCGCGTACCGTTCACCGTGCGCGGCGCCGAAGCGCTGCGCAACGAACTGCGTCGACTGAAGGGCGAGGATCGCCCGAACGTGATCAAGGCGATCGCCGAGGCGCGTGCCCACGGTGACCTGTCCGAAAACGCGGAATACCATGCCGCGCGCGAGCAGCAGGGTTTCATCGAAGGCCGCATCGCCGAGATCGAAGGCAAGCTGGGTAACGCCGAGATCATCGACATCACGCAGATGCCGAAGACGGGCAAGGTCATCTTCGGTGCGACGGTCGACCTCGAGGACGAGGACAGCGGCGCCAAGGTGACCTACCAGATCGTGGGTGAGGACGAGGCCGACATCAAGGCGCACCGCATATCAGTCGGCTCACCGATTGCGCGTGCGCTCGTCGGCAAGGAAGCGGGTGATGTGGTGGAAGTCACCGCGCCCGGTGGCCGTCGCAGCTACGAGATCGTCGACGTCCGTTATCTCTGAGGATGCCAGGGGCTGAGGCCCCGTCAGAGCGTCACGGTGTGCATCGACGCGCCGTGATCCCCGACCAGCTCCTGCAGCCGGTCCAGGATCCAGGGTGCCTGGTTCACCAGCGCCCAGACCAGCAGCACCACCAGCCCGATCCACAGCAGGCGATCCAGCCGCGTCGCGATCCCGCGGCCCGTGCTGCCTTCCGCATGTCGCCGAGCACCGCGTCGCGCCATCCCCAAGGGCAGGGTGAGTAGCAGGTAGACCACGAGCAGCACGAGCACGGGTGCCCAGCGACCGTGGTCCAGTTCCAGGGTCCAGCCGTGCAGGCCGTTCAGCATCTGCCAGCGGTTCCATTCGCCCAGACCAAGGTGTGAGACCAGCAGGCCCAGCGCGACGAAGAACGCGACGAAGAGCAGGGCGGACAACAGCGTCAGCACCGGCATCGCCGTCGCCGCCACTGCCCGCGATGCGGCGCCGCCTGAGGCGGCAGCCCGTGGTCGACCGCTTTCATCGCGCGGACCCTTGCGCCGCTTGCGGTCCAGGATGTCGCGCGCATTGAAGGGTTCGCCCTGTACGGCGGCGATCTCTTCCGGCGTGCGTGCGGCGGGCATCACCAGCAGCAGGGCCAGCCAGATCAGGGCGAACACACCGGTGATCAGCGCGAGCAGCACGAAGGCGAGCCGCACCCAGACGACGTCCACGCCGAACCAGGCTGCAAAACCGGCGCACACGCCGCCGGCCATGCCTTGCGACGGGATTCGCGACAAAGGCCTGGCGAAACCCGTGCGCGACGTCTTGCTGCCTACCCCGGCCAGCGCTTTTTCCTCGTCGGTGACCGCGACGGGAACAATGACCAGCATCGCCAGCCAGACGAAGAAGAACACGCCGGTGCTGAACACCAGCAGCAAGAAGCCGAGTCGGATCCAGGTCACGTCGATGCCGATGTAGGCGGCAAGACCCGTGCAGACGCCGCCTAATTTCGCGCCCTCGCGCAACTTGAACAGCCGTCGACGGGAGGCAGGGGCGTTATCGGGCTCAGGCGTCGCGCTCTGCGAGCGGTCGTCGGCCTCGGCAGCGCCGCTGCCCACGTCGACGGGGCCCATCTCGTCGAGGATGTGGGCGATGTCTTCCGACGACACCACGTCACGCTGCGCATCCAGTCTGGCCAGGCACTTGTCCGAGATGGCTTGCTCGAGGTCCGCCAGGATCTCGCTCACGTCGGGGTTGCCGGCCAGTCGCGTAGCGGCGATCTGCAGGTAATCCTGCAGGGCCTTGTAGCCGGCCTCGTCGACCTGGAAGGCCCGGCCGTTGAGACTGATCGTGACGACCTTGCGCATGCTGCTGTCTCCCGTGCCGACCTCGATCAGGCGCCGTTGCCGCGGCGTACCGACGCCCTGTCTTCCGGCGTCCGGGCAGCAGGCATCAGCAGCAGCAGCGCGAGCCAGACCAGGATCCAGATGCTGCCGGTGAAGACGGACAGACCGACGAAGGCGATGCGCACCAGCACCGGCTCCACGTCGAAATACGTGGCGATGCCCGCGCAGACACCTCCGAGCATGCCTTCGCCCGGCAGACGGAAGATCCGATGCACGGGTTGCTTGATGGCGGCGCGCGCTTCGGCTTTCTGTTCTTCCGTTACTGCGATCGGCACCAGGAACAGCATCGCGAACCAGACGATCGCGAACAGGCCGCCACTCAGGACCGTGACGGCGACGAATGCCACGCGCACCAATACCACGTCCACGTCGAGGTAGGCGGCGAGTCCATTGCAGACGCCGCCCAGCTTGCTGCCGCCGTCTTTCAGGCGATAGAGACGGCGGCGCGCTGTGTTGGCCCACGGCTCATCATCCGGCGCGGTGGTCCCGGTGGCCGAGGCTTCCTCCGTCTTGACCTCGCTGGCCGCTGCCCCTTCGATGGGGCCGAGCTCGCTGAGGATCGCGGCCACCTCTTCGGCGCTGACCACGTTCTTGTGCGAGCCCAGCGATTCTTGGCATTTCTCACCGATGGCGTGCTCGAGGTCGGACAGGATTTCCGCCGCGTCCGGATCGCCATCGAGGCGTGCCGCAGCGCGCTCGAGATAACGACTCAGCGCTTCATACCCGGCCTCGTCGACCTGGTAAGCCGTTCCATGGAGATCGATCGTGATGACCTTGCGCATCGTCAGTGTTCCAGCTGTCTTAGGGTGTCGTTGAGATGCTGCCAATAGCCTTTCAACACGGCGAGTGCCGCGCGACCGGCATCGGTCAGGGAGTAATACTTGCGGGGCGGGCCGCTGTCGGATTCCTGCCACTGGTACTCGACCAGCCCCTCGCGCCGCAAGCGGGAGAGCAGGGGATACAGGGTCCCTTCCTGAGTCGCGAATTCCGTGCCGGACAGGCGTCTTAGCATGTCCGCGACATAGAGCTTGTCCGCTTCGACGAGCTGCAGGATCACGAACTCCAGCAGTCCTTTGCGGATCGGTGTGAACTTGTCGGTGGGTTCGCGTGTGTTCGTGGGAAGCTACCTTGTGAAAGAAAGGTAGCGGAGGCTGGAAAGGGCGTCAAGCCCCGCCGTCCAGCGGGGAGGCTGACGACCGCGGGTCAGAAGGCGACTTTCACGCCCACGCGCACAGTCCTCGGTTCCTCGGCGCGCGACATGCGGGTGGTGATCTGTGTGCCCGGCGCCGAGATCCCCGGCACGAAGCTCGGGTAGTAATAGACGATGTCCTTGCCGTTCGCGTCGAGCACGTTCAATACCTCGCCGTAGGCGGTCAGGCGGCCGATCTTGTATGCCAGGCGCAGGTTCAGCATCACTTCCGCGTCTGCCTGCTGCGTGCCGCTGGGGACCAGCGGATAGCTGCCCAGATACCGCAGGCGGGTGCTGGCCTCCCAGCGTCCCTTGATCGCCGAGGCGCCGAATTCCCCGGCACTTCGCACTGAACCCTCGACGTTGCGTCCTTCGCGGCGCCCGAAAACCGGATCGCCTGCGACGTAGTCCGGGTCCTGCTGCAAAGTGCCGTAACCGGCCTTGCTGCGCGTATAGACCGCATCGAGACCGAGCCAGGTCACTGGCCGCCAGAAGGCGACCAGCTCATAGCCTTCGCGCTTCGCACCGGCCTTGGGTTCCACGGTGTTGGAGTCGCCGACGAAAACAAGCTCGCTGCTGACATTCAGCCACCAATAGGCGGCAGAGAGCTTGAGGCCACCGATTTCGAGGCGCGCCCCGGTCTCATACCCCGTTCCCAGCGATAGCCCGGGAACGCCGGCATCCGGGTTCACGATGCCGCGCGCGTCGTTGGAATGCTGGCCCTGGCCCCAGTTGGCATAGAGCTCCAGGTTCGGACTGACCACGAAGGCTGCACCGAGCTTTGGCGAGGCCTGCCGCGCCGTGGCGGTGCCGGAAGACGACGCAGAGGACGAATTCGGCAGCAGCCCGACATCGAAATGAAAGAGGTCGCCGCGCAGACCCGCGTTCACCCGCAGCCGGTCGTTCGGGTGCCACACCGCTTCGGTGAAGGCGGACACCGAGCCCTCGTTCACGCTGTTCTCGCTGATGTTCTCGATATAGGCGGTCTGGTCCGTGTGGCTGACACCGACCCGGGCGATGTCGTCGTAGCGCAATTCGCTGCCGACCCGCAGTTCCCAGCGCGTCGTCGACACGAGCGTGCCTTCCGCGCGCCCGCCGAAGGTGAAACGCCGGTCGAACTGGTGAATCTGGTAGTCGTAGGTCGGGTCCGAAAGCATGTCCCAGTCATAGAACTGCGCGTAGGCATTCGCCTGCCAGCGCGGGCCTTTCAGTTCGGAATTGAGGATCCACCGCGTCGTGTGTCCGGTCGCCGTGCGGTCCAGCGAACAGTAGGCTGTCGGGCAGGTGGACGTGCCGATGGCGATCTCGGGGCTCTGCTCGGTCGGATGCCAGGTGGCTTCGTACCCGGAGAGGCTGGTTCGCAGGGTGCCGAACGACAGCGGCAGGACGTACTTGGCCCAGAACGAACCGTGCTTCAAGGCTTCGGGTTCCTGCCAGGGACCGTCATAAGTCTTCAGCTGACCCATGGCGGTGAGCTCGCCGCCGCCGACCGCGACGCTGCCACCGCCGGCGATCCGTCCCCAGCCGTACTGGCCGGTCTCGACGGCGAGGAAGCGGTGCTCCAGCCGGTCGACCGTGTGCATGAATGACGCACCGGCCATCGAGAACTCGCCGATGTCGGCCCGGTACGGGCCCTTCCGGTAGTCGATCCGGTCGACCACCTCCGGAATCAGCCCGTTGACGTCCAGATACCCCTGTCCATGGCCGTGCGTGCGCAGGTTCCAGGGCACGCCATCTACATACGCCGTGAAGTCGGTGCCGTGGTCCAGGTTGATGCCGCGCAGGAAGTACTGGTTCGCCTTGCCGCTGCCAGAGTGCTGCGCCGCGATAAGCCCGGGGACCGATTCCAGCAGCTCGGCAACGCGGAGCATCGGTCGGACGGAAAGGTCTGCGCCGGCGATGCTGCCTTCGCTCGCAGCCCCCGCTGATCCGATCAGATGAGCTTCGCGGCCGAAGATGATGACTTCTTCGAGGCCCTGGCTGTCGCCGACGCCGTCAGCCGCTGAAAGGGGGGGGGTGGCCAGGGTGCCGCAAAGCAGGCTGGAGGCAGTGAGGCAGCGGGCGAGCAGCTGAGGGCGGGACATCGGCGGATCCAATGACAGGTCGTGTCACCATTGGACCCGCACCAGGGACGAAAGTCCCCAGTTAAACCGTTGGGAACGGGTTATCGGTTCGTTAACGCCCTGTTAACGGCCGCTTCCGGCCCGTTTCAGGCCGGCAGGACGATTTTCGGCAGTTCGGCGTTCGGCCGGTAGAGGATCGCGACATGGCCGATCCGGTTCACCAGCGCCGAATCGGTCCGCGTGGCGAGGTCGGCCAAGGCCGCGTCGCGCTCTTCGCGCGGCAGGCCCGGCAGGCGGACCTTGATGAGCTCATGGTCAGCGAGAGCCCGCACCGTTTCCGCGACGACGCCATCGCTGACGCCCGCGTTTCCGATCAGGATCACCGGCTTCAGCAGGTGGGCGAGGCCGCGCAGGTGGCGGCGTTGTTTTTCGGTAAGCTGCACCCATGTAGTGTAAGCCGCGACTGGATTGCTGGCGACCGCTTTGTCATTGGTGTAGCGTGACTTCATGAATGATCTGACGAAAAACATCCTGATCTGGGTTGTCATCGTTTTCGTGCTGCTGGCGGTTTTCAGCCGCTACATGCCGACCGTTGGCCAGGTGCAGGAAGTCCGCTATTCGACCTTCCTCGAAGACCTGCGCACCGGGCGCGTCGAATCCGTCGTGCTGCAGGGCGACCAGATCCTGGGTGTCCGCAAGGACAAGTCCCGCTTCCAGGCCTACAACCCTGAAACCGACTACTCCGCGCTCATCGGCTCGCTGGACAAGGCGAAGGTCAGCATCGAAGGCCGCCCGCCGAAGCAGCCGAACTTCCTCATGCAGCTGCTGCTGCAGATGGCGCCCGCGCTCATCCTGATCGTCGTCTTCCTGTACATGCTGCGGCAGATGCAGGGCTCGGGCGGTGGCCGGGGGGCCATGTCCTTCGGCAAGAGCAAGGCACGGCTGCTGGGTGAAGACCAGGTCAACGTCACCTTCGCCGATGTCGCCGGCGTGGACGAGGCCAAGCAGGAAGTGGGCGAGATCGTCGACTTCCTGAAGGACCCGGGCAAGTTCCAGAAGCTCGGCGGCAAGATCCCCAAGGGCGTACTGATGGTCGGCAGCCCGGGCACCGGCAAGACGCTGCTCGCGCGCGCGATCGCGGGCGAGGCGAAGGTGCCGTTCTTCACGATTTCCGGCTCCGACTTCGTCGAGATGTTCGTCGGCGTCGGTGCCAGCCGCGTGCGCGACATGTTCGAGCAGGCCAAGAAGCACGCACCCTGCATCATCTTCATCGATGAGATCGACGCCGTCGGTCGCCACCGTGGCGCGGGCCTCGGCGGTGGTCATGACGAGCGCGAACAGACGCTGAACCAGTTGCTGGTCGAGATGGACGGCTTCGAAGGCAACGAGGGCATCATCGTCATCGCCGCCACGAACCGCCCGGATGTGCTCGATCCGGCGCTGCTGCGCCCGGGCCGTTTCGACCGCCAGGTCGTCGTGCCGCTGCCGGATGTTCGCGGTCGCGAGCAGATCCTGCGCGTCCATATGCGCCGCGTACCGCTGGGCGATGACGTCAAGCCGGCACTGATCGCGCGCGGCACGCCGGGTTTCTCGGGCGCGGACCTCGCCAACCTGGTCAACGAGGCGGCGCTGTTCGCGGCGCGCGCCAACCTGCGCCTGGTCTCGATGGACCAGTTCGAGCGTGCCAAGGACAAGATCCTCATGGGTGCCGAGCGCCGTTCCATGGTCATGAGTGACCAGGAAAAGCGCATGACGGCTTACCACGAGGCCGGGCACGCCATCGTCGGCCTGACCGTGCCGGAGCATGATCCGGTGTACAAGGTCACGATCATCCCGCGCGGTCGCGCGCTGGGCGTGACGCAGTTCCTGCCCGAGGAAGACCGCTACTCGATGAGCAAGCGCCGCATCGAAAGTGCGATCGCGACACTCTTCGGCGGCCGTATCGCCGAGCAGCTCATCTTCGGTGACGATTCCGTCACGACCGGTGCCTCGAACGACATCGAACGCGCCACCGAGTTGGCCCGCAACATGGTCACCAAGTGGGGCCTGTCGAGCCGCCTCGGGCCGCTCAGCTATTCGGAAGAGGCCGGTGAAGTGTTCCTGGGTCGCAGTGTCACCCAGCACAAGCAGGTCTCGGATGGCACGGCCCATGCGATCGACGAGGAAGTGCGCAGCGTGATCGAGGCGAACTACGCGCGTGCCAAGGGCATCCTCGAAGGGCACCTCGACAAGCTGCACGCGATGGCCGACGCGCTCGTGAAATACGAGACGATCGACGACGAGCAGATCCGGGAGATCATGGCCGGCCTTGCGCCGACGCCGCCGCCCGGCTGGGACAGCTCGGTCGGCAACCCGCCGCCGCCGCCGGGCGGTTCGGCCGATGGGCGCCCGGCCTTCGGATCCGCCGCCAGCCAGCACTGACCGTCCGGCCGTGAAGCTGCACTGCGCCGGGCGGATCCTTGATCTCGCCGAGCCGGTCGTCATGGGCGTCCTGAACGTGACGCCCAATTCCTTCTCCGACGGCGGACGTTACACAAACATCGATGCCGCCGTCTCGCAGGGCCTCGCCATGCAGGCGGCTGGCGCGGCGATCCTCGATGTCGGCGGTGAGTCCACCCGCCCCGGAGCCGATCCGGTGCCGGTGCAGGTCGAGCTCGATCGCGTGATTCCCGTCATCGAGCGACTGCGTCGTGAAACCGATGCCGTCATCTCCATCGACACCATGAAGGCCGAGGTCATGCATGCGGCCGTGGCCGCTGGCGCCGGGCTGGTCAACGACGTGATGGGTCTGCAGGCCGAGGGTGCGCTCGAAGCGGTCGCGCGCACCGACGCCGCCGTCTGCCTCATGCACATGCAGGGGGAGCCCCGCACGATGCAGCAGTCGCCGCAGTACCGCGATGTCGTCGCTGAAGTGGCTGCCTTCCTCGCGGTACGCGTGCAGGCCTGTCTGGACGTCGGCATCGCGCCCGAACGCCTCTGCATCGACCCGGGCTTCGGCTTCGGCAAGTCGCTGGATCACAACCTCGAGCTGCTCGGTGGATTGCCCGTGCTCACCGCGTGTCGCTATCCGGTGCTCGTCGGCCTGTCCCGCAAGTCAATGTTGGCGGCGCTGCTCGGGCGCGCCGTGGACGAGCGCCTGGCCGGCAGCCTCGCGCTTGCGACGGCTGCGGTGCTGGGTGGCGCGCGGATCGTTCGCGCCCATGATGTAAGGGAAACCTTGGATGCCGTCCGCGTCGCGGCGGCGATCGCCAGCAAGCTCGGCAAGAAGGATCAGAACGCGTGAAGCGAAAGTATTTCGGTAC
>CANGMU010000057.1 GCA_947454665.1 Pseudomonadota bacterium
CAGCAGATTCGCCAGAATCGGCTGCAGGGCCGGCCGGCCGGCCCTGAACGGCTCGCCATCCCCGGCGACGATGCGCTGCAATTCGCCCAGCGTCTGCTCGAAGACATCGTTCACGACCACGTAGTCGAATTCTGACCAGTGCGAGAGGTCGCCGCGGGCCTCGGACAGGCGGTGGGCGATGACCTCGGCACTGTCCGTTTGCCGACCCGTCAGGCGCTCGCGCAGGGCGTCCAGTGAGGGCGGCAGGATGAAGATGCTCGTCGTGCCCGGTCGGGCCGCGCGCACCTGCTGCGCCCCCTGCCAGTCGATCTCCAGGATCACGTCATGGCCCGTGGCCAGTCGCTGCTCGACTTCCGCCTTGCTGGTGCCATAGCGGTTGCCGAACACGGCCGCGTGTTCCAGGAAGCCGCCCTCGGCGACCAGCGCAGCGAAGCGGTCCGGCGAGACGAAGTGGTATTCGCGGCCGTCCAGTTCGTTGGGCCTAGGCGGGCGCGTGGTGTGCGAGGTGGACACCTGAAGCGCCGGCTGCGCGGCGCGCAGCGCCTTCACGAGGCTGGTCTTGCCCGCTCCCGAGGGGGCGGCGATGACGAAGAGGTTGCCGGTTGTGGTGGGGGCGCTCATGGGGGGCGAAGTGTACAACGCAGCGCGCATAACAGCCCATTCACGCCCGAATCCCGGATTGAACGCTTAACGTTCAGCGTTATACGCTGCTACCATGATCCAGAGCTTCCATTGCGACGACACCCGGATGCTGTTCGAGACCGGGCGCTGTCGCCGGTTTACGGCGATCGCCAAGGTGGCGACACGGAAACTGGCGCAACTCGAAGCCGCGGAAACGCTGGAGTTTCTTCGTTCTCCGCCAGGCAACCAGTTGGAATCGCTCAAGGGCGAGCGCCGAGGCCAGTACAGCATCCGGATCAACGACCAGTTCCGGCTCTGCTTTCGCTGGACTCCCGCGGGGCCGGCGGATGTCGAGATCGTGGATTACCACTGAAGGTTGATGACCATGCACAAGAACGGCATGCGACCGGTCCATCCGGGCGAGGTCCTCAAGGAAGACTTCCTCAAGCCGCTGGGGATGAGCGCCAACGCACTGGCAAAGGCGCTGTGTGTGCCCGCGCCCCGCATCAACGACATCGTGCGCGAGCGTCGTGGCGTCTCGGCTGATACGGCCATGCGTCTGGCGCGTTATTTCGGGGGTGATGCTCGTTCCTGGCTCAACCTGCAGACCGCCTACGACCTGCGCGTCGCCGAGCAGCAAAACGCGCGTCGAATCGCCGCCGAGGTGTCGCCGGCGGCCGCCTGATTCGGTGACCGGTCAGTACCCCCGCTTCGGGTCCACCACCTGCAGCATCTTCCCGCCCGCGGCATAGCGGCGCATGTTTTCCAGCGCGAGGATCCAGCGCGACTCGCCGGGCAGGTCCGAACGCGAAGAGGTGTGGGGCGAGATAAGCACGCGCGGTGCCTTCCACAGCGGGTGGTCGGCCGGCAGCGGCTCAGGATCCACCACGTCGAGGCCCGCGCCGGCGAGGCGCTTCTCGGTCAGCGCCTTCAGCAGCGCATCGGTCACCACGCTGCCCCCGCGCGCCACGTTCACGAACAGCGCGGTCGGCTTCAGGGCCGCGAAGAAGGTCGCGTCATATATGCCTGCGGTCTGCGGCGTGAGCGGCACGCAGCTGACGATGACATCGGCTTTGCGCGCGAGCGCCACGAGTTCGTCGGGCTTGCCGATATAGGACACGTAATCCGGTTTGCCGGTGCCGCCATCGCGCGTCGCGATGACCTGCATGCCCAGGCCCTTGGCGCGCCAGGCCACTTCATGGCCGATGCCACCCAGGCCGACGACCAGCATCGTCTTGCCTTCGATCATCTGCATCGTCGGCGCGCCTTGCCCGCGCGATCCCCATTGCGCATTCGCCGTGTTCACCGCGAAAACATCCAGGCCATGCGCGAGCGCCATCACCATTGCGATGGCATGTTCAGCGATCGCCGCCGAATCCACGCCGCGCATGTTCGTCATCACGAGGCCGGGTGCCTGAACGGCGGGCTGGTTCACGCAGGTTTCGATGCCAGCGGACAGCGAGGCGAGCCAGCGCAGTTTCGTTGTGCGCGCGAGCAGCTTCGTTTCGCAGACTTCCGGGTTGTAGCCGATGATCACGTCGGCTTCGGCGGCTTCCTGTTCGGCCATCGCGCGGTCCTTGGCGACGATCACCTGCGCGCCCGGTGCCGCAGCGCCGAAGGCGGCGGCCTGTGCGGCGAGTTGCGGGTTGGTCTGGGCGAGCAGGAGGATGCGCTTCGGGGGCTGCCAGTTGCCGGTGGCCTTCAGTGCCTTGGGCGCTTCTTCGACGCGCAGCTTCTTCATCGTCGAGGCGACTTCCGGCGAGGGCGCTGCAAGCACCACCGGGCCGAGGACGAGCAGCATCAGTCCGTGTACGAGCGCGCGCATCGAATCACCCGGTGGTGTGAAGGTCGCCCGATTCTGCTTGTAGGCCGGCCAATGGGGAAGGCTGCCGCGACAGGGGGAGGACCCCCGGGCAATTCCGGCTAGAATCGCGGAATTCCTTCACCGAGGCCGAACATGAGCACTTTCGAGCAGCAGAAGACCAAGTTCCAGACGCAGGCCGGTTTCATCGCCGCACTCGACCAGAGTGGTGGCAGCACGCCGAAGGCCCTGAAGCTCTACGGCATCGCCGAGACGGAATACTCCGGCGACGCGCAGATGATGGATCTCATCCACGCAATGCGGACCCGGATCATCACGAGCCCCTCGTTCAATGGCGACCGCATCCTGGGCGCGATCCTGTTCGAAGCCACGATGGACCGCGACATCAAAGGCCAGCCCACGGCCGACTTCCTCTGGAACGTGAAGCGCGTGGTGCCGATCCTCAAGATCGACAAGGGCCTGGAGGACGAGGCCCATGGCGTGCAGCTGATGAAGGCCATGCCTACCCTCGACGCGCTGCTCGCGAAGGCGAAGTCCAAGGGCATCTTTGGCACCAAGGAGCGGTCGGTCATCAAGCAGGCCAACGCCGCCGGCATCCAGGCCGTCGTCGACCAGCAGTTCGCCGTCGCGCAGCAGGTCGTGGCCGCCGGCCTCGTGCCGATCATCGAGCCGGAAGTGGACATCCACTGCCCGGACAAAGCCGCTGCAGAAGCGCTGCTTGCGGCCGCGCTCAAGAAGGCACTCGATGCGCTGCCGGACAGTCAGCTCGTCATGCTGAAGCTGACGCTGCCGAACGAGGATGACCTTTACGCCGAGTTCTCGAAGCACCCGCGCGTGCTGAAGGTCGTCGCGCTGTCGGGTGGCTACAGCCGCACAGACGCGAACAAGAAGCTCGCCCGCCAGCACGGCATGGTCGCGAGCTTCTCGCGCGCCCTGACCGAAGGCCTGTCTGCCAAGCAGTCGGATGCCGACTTCGACCTCGCGCTAGATGCCGCCATCCAGGGCATCTACGAAGCGTCGAAGACCTGACTTCGGCAGCCCGCATCGTGCCGTGGCGGGCAACCGCCGCGGACACCGAGGTCCGCTGGCGTCGGCTGGAAGCTGACGCAGACGGGTCTTTCTTTTTGAGCTGGCCTTTCATCGGGTCCTTCATCGAATCCTTCGGCCCGCGGGCCGACTTCCATCTCTTCGAGTGGCTCGAAGATGGCGAGACGCTGGCGCTCGCGCTGCTGGATTTCGGCACGGTCCGCCGTCGTCGTGTCTTCCGCGTCCGCACGGCGGCGCTCAACGTGGCCATCGACCCGTCGGCCGACATGTGCCTCGAATACAACGGCGTGCTGGCGCGGCGAGGCCGCGAACGAGAAGCCCAGGCGAAGCTGATCGAGGCGCTGCTCGCGCCCGGCGTCCCGCGCTGGGCCGAGCTGCGATTGCGCAACCTCGCCCAACCCGATTTCGATACGCCGACCCTCAGGCGCATTGAGGACGATCCGTTCAAAGGCTGGGTCGCGAAGCTTTCGCCGGACCTGGACCGCGATGCCCTGATACAGCGCCTCAGCAGTAATCGGCGGTCCCAGATCCGCCGGTCGTTCAAGGCCTGCGAGGCCGACGGCCCCTTGCAGGTCCATGAAGCCGGGGATATCGAGACGGCCCTGCGTTATTTCGCCCAGCTCGGCCAGTTGCACAATGCCCGCTGGCGGCGCGAAGGCATCGTGGGTGCCTTCGAGAGCGCGGACTGGCTGCGATTCCATGAGCGCGTGATCCAGCGTGCCTTCCCGCAAGGCGGGATTCAGCTGCTGCGAATCGCTGCGGGTGAGACGGACGTGGGCTATCTCTACAACTTCCGCTGGCGCGGCAGCGTGGCAATGATTCAGTCCGGTTTGGTGGAGTCCGTGGACAACGCGCACCGCCCGGGGTATGTGTGCCACCTGCTTGCGATGGCGCACAACGCCGCGCAGTGCGCCGTGGAATATGACTTCCTCGGTGGCGAGGCCGATTACAAGCGCGTGCTGGGCACGCGAGCGACCATGCAAACGAACATCAGGCTGCAGCGGAAGGATGTCCTGTCGCTGCGCCTCGAAGAAGCGCTGGTCCAGTGGGTCAGGCGCTGCAGGTAGGCCAAGGAAGCGAGACGATGCAACACGCGATAGACATCGGGACGCCCACCGGGAAACCACATCCGCACAGTCTTGGGTGGCTCGGGACGACGGCGCTGGCGATGGGCGGCAGCAACCAGAGCGTGTTCCTGATCGGGGCGCTGCTGGCGGGACAGGGCAGCATCCCTGGCCAGGGCAGCGCGGCCATCGTGCTGCTGATGGTCGGCGTGGTGCTCGGCTGCCTGGCCGTGCCGGGATGGATCGAGCTGCTCCTCATGTATCCCAATCGCGTGGGTGGCATCTCGGCCACCTGCGCCGAGGCGTTCCGGCCCTACAGCCCGATCCTCGCGAACCTGGCTGGCACCTGCTACTGGTGGGGATGGGTGCCGACCTCGGGACTCTGTGCCCTGATGGCAGCCACGGCCCTCAAGACCTGGTATTGGCCGAGCATGCCGGTGATGCCTGTCGCCATGGGCATGGTGCTGTTCTTCATGGCCGTGAACCTGGCCGGCGTCAAATGGGCCGCACGCTTTGCCATCCCGCTGGCGACGCTCTCTACACTGCTTGCGGTGCTCTCGGCGATCGTGCCCGTGACGGGCGGTGCGGTGGACTGGCAGCAGGCCACCAACCTTCATCTGGAAACGCCCTTCAAGGGATGGTTCGGCAGCATGACCAGCGTGATGGCTGGCCTGTTCCTGATCGGCTTCATCGCGCCGGCCTTCGAGACGGCGGCCTGCCACGTGGGCGAGATGCGCCAACCCGAGAAAAACCTGCCGCGCACGATGGCGGCGAGCGCGGCGCTGGCCTGCCTGTACTTCATTCCCCTCCCGCTGGTCTGGCTCGGCGTGCTGGGCCCGGAAAACCTGTCCAAGGATCTGGCGCAGCAGTTGGGGCCGGTGTTCGCGCCTCTGTTCGGCAGCGCGGCCAAGGCGATCGCGCTGTGGTTCATCGTGATGAACCTGTTCCTGGGCAGTCTTCAGCCGCTGTGCGGCGCGCCTCGTACCCTGGCGCAATTGGGCGAGGACGGGCTGGTTCCGCGGATCTTCGCGCGCCGTTCGGCGCGCACGGACGTGCCCTGGGTCGCGACGCTCTTCACCGGCGCCTTCGCGCTGTACTTCCTCTACCTGGAGGACCCGGTCTGGCTCATCGCTGCCACGAATTTCACCTACGTGTTCGGTGGCCTCGTCATGCCGTCCGTCGCGGTCTGGCTGTTGCGCCGGGATGCGCCCCAAGCGGTGCGGCCGTGGCGCGCGCCGCGCGGCTTGGTCGGGATCGGCGTTGCGGTCGCCTGCATCTGGGCGCTGACTGCGCTGCTCGGCTTCCAGCAGTATGGCCTGGGCACGGTGATCATCGGTCTCGTGTTCGCCTACTCCGGCTCCGCGCTCTATCTGTGGCGACGCTGCGAAGACAAGATCGCCGCGGGCGAACCGATCCGCTTCCGTTCGCTGCACATGAAACTCACCGGCACGATGCTGCTGGTCCTGCTGCTCGACGCGGTCGGCTATTACCTCGCCGTGAGCAACCTGCCGCAGGAATCTGGCCCGTTGCTGACGGCACTCGAGGACATCTTCGTTGCCGTCGCGATCCTCACGGTGGTCGTCGGCCTGGTGTTGCCCGGCATGATCGCCTTCTATGCGCAGGAAGTGTCAGCCGCCGCCACGCGGCTCGCCGATGGCACGCTGCATGATTTCTCCAAGGCCATGCGCGCGCTGGCCGAGGGCAATCTCGAGGCAGCCTCGGCAAAAGTCGAGATTACCCCCGTGCGCAGCGATGCCAATGACGAGCTCGGAGACATGGCCGCCAGCTTCAACCGCCTGCAGGCCGAGGTGGCGACGGCGGCCACGGCGTTGGGCGGTGCCCGTCAGGGCCTGAGTGCCGCCCGCGAATCCCTTGTTCAGGCGAAGGAATTCGCCGAGCAGGCGAATGCGGCGAAGTCGATGTTCCTCGCCAACATGAGCCACGAGTTGCGTACGCCCCTGAGTGGCATCGTCGGTAGCGGCGAGCTCCTGCTGACTTCGGAGCTGACCGAAGAGCAACGCCAGAATGTGGATATCGGCCGGCAATCCGCGTCCCAGTTGCTCAGCCTGGTCGACGACATCCTCGACCTGTCGCGGATCGAGGTCGGGCAGATGCCGCTGGAAAACGCCCCCCTGGACCTGTCGGCGTTGTTGACCGATGTCGTCAACGGCGCGCAGGCGCAGGCGCAGGCAGCAAAACTGGCGCTGACAGTCTCCATCGGTCCGGGGGTCGTGCAGCACGTGTTCGGGGATCGGCGACGTATTGCGCAGGTGCTTCAGAACCTCGTCAGCAACGCCCTCAAGTTCACGCCAGTCGGCTCGGTCGCCGTGCGGCTGCAGCAACTCGACCCGATGTCGCGCGAGGGTCGGCTGCGACTGCGTTTCAGCGTCTCGGATACGGGCATCGGCATTCGTTCAGAGGATCTGCCGACGCTGTTCAAACCGTTCTCGCAGATCGACAGCTCGATGAGCAAACGCTTTGCGGGCACCGGCCTGGGTCTCGCCATCTGCAAGCGACTGGTTGCCATGATGGGCGGCGAGATTGGCGTCGACAGCCAGCCAGGGGCGGGGTCGACGTTCTGGTTCACGCTGCCGCTGCGGCTGTCGCTGGTCCAGCCGCCCGTTGTTGTCGCTGCGCCGGAACCGGCTGTCGCCGCTGAAGCCGCGGGGCCAGAGCTCGACGTGCTCAAGGGGCGCGTGCTGATGGTCGAGGACAATGCGGTCAACCAGCGCGTGTTGCGCTCGATGTTGCGAACCTTCGGCATCGAGGTCGACATCGCTGAGGACGGAGAGCGGGCGGTGGAAGCCTTCGGCAGGAAGGACTACGACGTCATCCTGATGGATTGCCAGATGCCGGTGATGGATGGCTTTGCAGCCACCCGCGTCATTCGCAGCCTCGGCCCGCGAGGCAAGCAGGTCTACATCATCGCGGTCACGGGCAATGCGCTGGCGGGCGACCGCGAACGCTGCCTGGAGGCAGGCATGGACGAGTACGTCGCCAAGCCTGCGAGCATCAGACAGCTTCGCGACGCCCTGCGGACAGCAGGGGCCGCGGTCATGAACGCTCGGCGTGGGGCATCATAGCGCGCGGCAGCTCACTCGATGTTCTGCACCTGCTCTCGCATCTGCTCGATGAGCACCTTCATGTCCACGGCAGCGCGCGTCGTCTCCAGGTCCTGTGCCTTGGACGACAGCGTGTTCGCCTCGCGGTTGAATTCCTGCATCAGGAAGTCCAGGCGACGGCCCGCGGCCTCGGGGCTCTTGAGGATCCGGCGCGTTTCCGTGAGGTGACCGGCCAGCCGGTCCATCTCCTCGGACACATCCAGCCGTTGCAGCAGCAGCGCGATCTCCTGCTCCAGGCGATCGCCGTTCAATTCCTTACGCAGCTCGCCCAGCCGCTCCTCGAAGCGGCCGCGGATCAGCGCGTGCACTTCCGGCAGGCGCGCCTTCACGCGGGCGACCAGGTCTTCCAGCTGGTCGCAACGCTGCACGATCAGTTCGGCCAACCGCGCGCCCTCGCCGGCGCGCATCACCACCAGATCCTGGACCGCGCCCTCGAACACCGAACGAGCCGCAACCAGCAGAGGCTCGTTGTCCGTCGCGGTTTCGCGTAGCAGCCCCGGAAAGCGCAGCAGCTCCACCAGATCCACGCGCGGCTGCACGTCGCTGCCCACGGGCACGGCCGTGGCGATCTCCGATAGCCGTGCCTTCAGCTGACCCAGCATTGCAGGGTCGATCTCCAGTGAGCGATCAGACCGGGTGGCCGAACGGAAGGTGACGGTGCAGTCCACCTTGCCGCGACGCAGGTCCTTCTGCAGGCGCGCACGGAATTCCGGCTCCAGGCTGCGCAGCTCTTCAGGCAGGCGCAAGCCGGCTTCCAGGTAGCGATGGTTCACGCTGCGCAGTTCGCAGACGAGGGATCCGGCGGGCAGCGTGGCTTCGCGACGTGCGAAACCGGTCATGCTTGCGATCATTCGGGTCGGCTTCGTAAGTGATATAAAACGCGGGCGAGTGTAGCCCAACCCCGGATAGCCGTTTGCGCATCGAATTCGCCGAGATCAGCCTGCGCGGTGGGCGTGAAGACAACCAGGACCGCGTGGCTGTTGCCGTCGCGCCGGCCGCCACTTTGCTCATCGTGCTCGATGGCATGGGTGGCCATGCCCACGGTGCGCAGGCGGCGCAGGTGGGTCTTGATGCGGTGCTTCAGGCGTTTGGAGCGCCCAACCAGCCCCTGCTCGATCCGTTGGGCTTCCTGCATCGTGCGTTGCTGCGTGCACACGCCGCTGTCGTCGCGCTGGGCGAGGGGGTTCCGTTCGATCGGCGTCCCCGTTCCACGCTCGCGGTCTGTCTCGTGCAGGAGCACACCGCCTGGTTTGGTCATCTGGGCGATAGCCGCATCTATCACCTGCGGGATGGCGCGGTGGCGCGCCGCACGGTCGATCACAGTCATGTGGGCCTGCTGGTCCGCGAAGGCCTCATCAGTGATGCCCAGGCCCAGGTCCACCCGCTGCGCAATTACGTCGAATCCTGCATCGGCGGCATGGATGTGATCCCGGAGATGGACATCGGTGGCTGCGTGCACCTGCGGTCGGGCGATGCCCTGCTCGTCTGCAGCGATGGTTTCTGGGTGCCGCTGGGCGATGCTGCCATCACTCAGGGTATCGCCGAAGCGATCCCTCTGGGGGACGCGCTGTCCCGCCTGGCCGAACTTGCCGTGCAACGCGCCGGCGCCACCAGCGACAATACGACTGCCGCTGCCCTGCGGATTTCATAAGGACCTTCCCATGACCGAATCCCCAGTCCACGCGCGCCACGACGGTCGCGCGCCGGATGCCCTGCGCCCTGTGCGTTTCACGCGCGGCTTCACCCGTCATGCGGAAGGCTCGGTGCTGGTGGAATTCGGCCAGACGCGGGTGCTGTGCACGGCGACCGTGGAAGAGGGCGTGCCGGGTTTCCTGCGCGGTCGCGGCCAGGGCTGGGTGACGGCGGAATACGGCATGCTGCCGCGCGCCACGCACACGCGCAGCGCGCGCGAGGCCGCCAAAGGCAAGCAATCCGGCCGCACGCAGGAGATCCAGCGCCTGATCGGTCGCAGCCTGCGCGCCGCGCTGGACCTCACCGCGCTCGGCGAACGGACCGTCACGCTCGACTGCGACGTGCTGCAGGCCGATGGCGGCACACGCACTGCGTCCGTCACCGGCGCCTTCGTCGCGCTGTCCGATGCCTGCGCGCAGCTGGTCATCAAGCGCGGCATCAAGAATCCGCTGCACGGCCAGGTGGCCGCGATCTCGGTCGGTATCGTGGGCGGTCGCCCGGTGCTGGACCTGGATTACCTCGAGGACTCCACCGCCGAGACCGACATGAACGTCGTGATGAACGATGGCGGCGGCTTCATCGAAGTGCAGGGCACGGCCGAGGGCCACCCGATGCGCCGCGATGAGATCGACAGCCTGCTGGCGCTCGCCGGGCAGGGCACCGCGCGCCTGTTCGAACTGCAACGCGAAGCGCTGGCGCAGGCGCTGGCCCAGGCCTGACGCGTCATGAAGGTCGTCCTCGCCTCCGGCAACAACGGCAAGCTGCGCGAGCTCACCGCGCTGCTGGCGCCGCATGGCCTCACGCTGCTCAAGCAGACGGAGCTGGGCGTGATCTCCGTCGATGAGACCGGCGAGACCTTCGAGGCCAACGCCCTGTTGAAGGCCCGCCACGCAGCGCAGGTCACGGGGCTGCCCGCGATCGCCGACGATTCTGGCATCGAGGTCGATGCGCTGGACGGTCGCCCCGGCGTGCGTTCCGCGCGCTTTGCCGGGGAGCACGCCACGGACGAGCAGAATCTGCAGCTGCTGTTGCAGCAGCTTGCGAACACGCCCGACGCGCAGCGCACGGCCCGCTATCGCTGCGTCATCGTCATGGTGCGCAGTGCGGATGATCCGCAGCCGCTTGTCGCGCAGGGCGCCTGGGAAGGCACGCTCGTCCGCGCGAATCGCGGCGAGGGTGGCTTCGGATACGACCCGATCTTCCTGCCGGTCGGCAGCGCGCTCACTGTCGCCGAGATCGATGAGCACACCAAGAACACGATGAGCCACCGCGCGCAGGCCTTGCGTGCGCTCGTCGCGCAGGAACCCTGGGCGCCGCGGTGAGCCTCGCGCCGCCGCTCTCGGCGTATATCCACTTCCCGTGGTGCGTGAAGAAGTGCCCGTACTGCGACTTCAACTCCTTCACGCTGCGCGATGAATTGCCGGAACGCGCTTACGTCGAGGCGTTGAAGCAGGACATCGACGCCCAGCACGAGGCGCTCGAGGGCCGACCGATCGTCAGCGTGTTCCTCGGCGGTGGCACGCCCTCGCTCTTCTCGCCTCAGGCCATCGCCGAGGTGCTGGCCCACCTGCATCGCGTGCTGCCGCTCGCGCCCGATGCCGAGGTCACGCTCGAAGCCAACCCCGCCACCGTCGAGCGCGGTCGCTTCGCCGAATACCGTGCCGCGGGCGTCACGCGCGTCTCGCTCGGCGCGCAGAGCTTCGATCCCGCGATACTGAAGGTGCTCGGTCGCATCCACGTGCCCGAGGACGTCACGCGTTCCG
>CANGMU010000058.1 GCA_947454665.1 Pseudomonadota bacterium
ATGGAAAGCCTGGACCTTCGAGCGGACGGTCTGTACCGCCATCAGCCTGCGGCCGATGCCGCCTGGGGACGCGGCAACGGCTTTGCCGCGCTGGGGCTTGCGATGAGCCTGGCCGAACTGCCGCAGGATCACCCGGGTCACGCCCATGCGCTGGAGGCTTATCGACACCTGATGGATGCCTTGCTGCCGCACCAGACGCGCGACGGCCTGTGGCGCAACGTGGTCGACGTGCCCGGTGCGTATGCGGAATTCTCCAGCACGGCGATGATCGGCTATGCCCTGCAACGCGGACTGCGCGCGGGCTGGATCCGCGGAACCCGCTACAAGGCTGCAGCGGATCGCGCGTGGCAGGCCGTAAATGCGCGCAGTGGCGCAGACGGAAGCTTCATCGACGTCTGTGAATCCACGACGCGACTGACCTCCGTGCAGCAGTATGTGCAGCGCGCCGCGATCCTGGGCGAAGACGCACGCGGCGGTGCCATGGCCCTGCTGTTCGCGACGGAAAGGATGAAGGCGAGCCCGCGATGAAACTGCACCTGACCCTCGGGAGCCTGCTGCTGGTGGCGTGGTGCCACGCCACGCCCGCCGCCGAACCGGAATGCGATCGCTCCGGCTCGAAGACGACGCCTTCGCCCGACGGCCGGTGGGTCGCCAACGTGCAGGAAGAGGTCTGCGCGACCGCGTCCGGTGGTACCGCCGCCGGCGTCACCGTGGTCATCACGTCGGCCGCGGATGCACAGGTCGCCAAGCGGGTGTTCATCATGCCCGTGCCACGCGCGCGGGAGGATTGGCCGCGTGTCCGCTGGCCTCAGGCCGGGTCGCTCGAGATCCGCGTGCCCAACTTGTCTGACCCTTCGCCACCGGAGCCGCAGTGGAACGGCATCCAGATCGCGCTGGCGTACTGCGGCGATGACCCGGCGGCGCGCCAGCAACTCGCGGACTACAAATCCGCGGTGAAGCAGTGGCAAAAGGATGTCAGCGCCTGGGCGACGCGACGCAAAGAGTCGGAAGCAACGGCCGGGCCACGACCGCCACGACCCGAAGAGCCCCGACTTTCGCCAGGCCGTTGCCAGGATTAACCGCCATACAGGATGGACGCGCATGTTCCGCCAGATTTCCCAGACCTTGGCCGTGCTGCTGGTCACTGCCTCCGCCAGCGCCCAGTCCGTGACGCCGGACCTGAGCGGCATCTGGACGATGCAAGCCGATGGCCGCGCAGGCATCGCCTTGAACGGCCCGGGTGATTTCGAGAAAACCGCACCGTTCACCGACCTCGCGCGGCGCAAGCTGGCCGAATACCACGCGCTGGTCGATCCGACCGGTGACTCACCCGGTGCGCATTGCGTCGCCCACGGCATGCCCCTGGCGGTCTTCCTGGGCGGCGGCTATCCGGTCGAGTTCATCCAGCGGCCTGAGCAACTGACCATCGTCTACGAGACCCACAACGAAGTGCGACGCGTCTTCCTCGATGGCCGTCGTATCGATGCGCAGGACATCCTGCCGAGCCGGGGCGGTGTCTCCTGGGGACGCTGGGACAAGGGCACGCTGGTCGTCGAGACAACCGGACTGACCGAGAGCATCGACCAGCCGACCGCACACAGTGAGGACGCGCGGATCATCGAACGCTACACACCGGTCGTTCGCGATGGGCTGCGACGGCTGCAAGTCGAGGTCATCATCCATGACCCGGCTTTCTACACCTCGCCACCCACGCTGCGACGCGAATACACCGAGCTGCGCGAAGGGCGCATGCTGGATTACGACTGCACGGAACCGGACTGGCAGGCGCACCTGGACGGCTTGCGCCAGCAGGCCCGCTGAGATCACAAGAAGAATATCGGGGGAACCATGACGAAACTGCTCGCCGCCTTTGCTGCCCTTGCCTTGCTCGCCGGCGAAGCCGGCGCCAGCACAACGAACTGCGATCGCAGCTGCCTTGCAGGCCATCTGGACCGCTATCTGGCGGCAGTGGTCACGCACCAGCCGGCTGCGGCCCGGCTGTGGGTCGGCTTCCGCCAGACGGAAAACGCCGTGGCCATTCCGGAAGGCGCAGGGCTGTGGAAGAACGCGACGGCCCTGGGCTCGATCCAGCGGCGGTATTACGACGCCACCCAGTCCCAGGCTGGCTATTACGGCACGATCAAGCTGGGCGATGAAGAAGCGGTGGTCGCCCTGAGGCTGCGGGTCACGAAGGAGGCCGTCACGCAGGCCGAGTGGTTCATCGCGCGCAAGGGCGACCCCGGCATGACGGGCGAAGCGGGCAAGACGCCTTTCAACCTGGACCTGCTGCGCAGCAGCCTGCCCGCGCAGCGCACGGTGCCGAAGGCCGAACGCCTGCCACGCGAAGCCCTGCAGGCCATCGTCAACAGTTACTTCGACGGGATCACGAACAAGGACGGCCGGCTGGTGAAGGGCCACCCGGGCTGCACGCGTTATGAAAACGGCTTCCCGACCTACAACACGCCGATGAAGCCGGAGAACGACATCGGCAATGACGGACGTACCGACTGCCGGACTCAGGCGGACTTCGGCGTGGCGCTGGTCGCGATCCGCGATTTCTTCGTGATCGACGAGGAGGCGCAGACGGTCATGGTGTCGGCCGTGTTCCTGCGGGAGGCGAAGAACCCCAAGCGCCGGAACCATTTCACCGAACTCTTCCACGTCGACCACGGGAAGATCCGCGACATCCACGCGGCCTTCCATTACGCCCCGGAGGATCGGCCAGTGCCGAACTGGCCGCCTTACGACGGCCATTTCCCGTTGCCGGCGGCTTACCGCTGACCTTCGGTCAGATCAGGCGCCAGATGCAGAAAGGGCGACCCGAGGGTCGCCCTTTTTTTCTTTACTCCGCCACCGGCAGCGGAGCGCGCAAGGGCAACTCGGGCAGTGGCGCGGCCTTGCCGCGCAGGGCGCGGCCTTCCTCGAGGATCTTCGCCGGCACCGGCTGCAGCTTCCAGACGATGCCCATCCACGAGAGCAGCTTCAGCACGTAGTACGTGATGTCGTACTCGTACCAGTAGAAGCCCTGGCGCGTGGAGACGCAGTAGTGGTGGTGGTTGTTATGCCAGCCCTCACCCAGCGTGATAATCGCGAGGAACCAGCTGTTGCGGCTGTGGTCGGTCGTCGGGAAACGACGGCGACCCAGCGCATGCGTGATCGAGTTGATCGTGAACGTGCCGTGCCAGAGCAGCACCGTGCTCATGAAAAAGCCGAAGAACAGGCCCGAGGCACCGAACAGGAAGAACACGGCGGTGCCGAGGATGACGGGCGGCACGTAGTAATACTTGTCCAGCCAGACCAGTTCCGGGAAACGGATCAGGTCAGGGATGTACTTGTTCTGCGTGGCCTGGTTCTCGCGCTCGAAGATCCAGCCGACGTGCGAATACCAGAAGCCGTCCTGCGCCATCGAATGGGCGTCGGTCGGCATGTCGGAGAAACGGTGGTGATGGCGGTGATGCGCCGCCCACCACAGCGCACCGCGCTGCGCGCTGGTCTGCGCCAGGAAGGCAAGGATGAACTGGAAGACGCGGCTCGTGCGGTAGGTCTTGTGCGAGAAATAGCGGTGGTAGCCGCCCGTCACACCGAACATGCGCACGACGTAGAGGATGAAGCAGCACCATGCGGCGGCCGGGGTTATCCCGATCCAGAAGGAACCGAGCGCAAGAAGATGGACGGCGATGAACGGCAAGGCGCCGGACCATTCGACCTTGCGCGGCGCATGAGATTCAGACATCCACCCACTCCCCTGATGCAGCCAGGATTGGCCGCGACGGCATCGTCGCCGGACCGGAGGCGGCGGTGGGTAGTTCTTACGTCACCAAATGTAAAAGTTGTGTCACAGCCCACCCCCGTCGGCCACGAACCGATAGCCGGATCCGCGGTGGGAGACGAAATGGACCGGCTTGTCCGGCTCCCGCTCGAAATACTTGCGCAGGCGCACGATGAAGTTGTCCACGCTGCGCGTATTCGGGGCATTGCGCAGATTCCAGACGCGCTCGAGCAGTTCCTCGCGCGACAGCACGCGGCCCGGGTGCTGGGCGAAATAGCGCAGCAGATCCAGCTCCAGCTGCGTGAGTCGCACGGGCTTGCCGAAAGCCGTGGCCTCGTGCGTGTCGAAATGGATGACCGCTTCGCCGAAACGCAGCGTGGCCTGCTGACCGTCGGCGGTCGGGTCGGACTGCCGCCAGCCGCTGCGACGCAGCGCAGAGCGCACGCGGGCCAGCAGTTCGGGCAGGTCGAAGGGCTTGGGCATGTAATCGTCGGCACCGGAGTCCAGGCCCCGGACCCGGTCCTCGGCAGCACTGCGCGCCGTGAGCATGATCACCGGCAGGTAATGCCCCGTGTCGCGCAGCTGCTTGCAGAAGCTGTAGCCATCGCCGTCCGGCAGCATCACGTCGAGCAGGATGAGGTCGATGGGCGCGGACTGCACGAGCTGGGCGCCGGCCTCGCGCAGGCTGCGCGCCACGACGACGCGATACCCGTCGAGCTCGAAGTTGAGCTTCAGTCCCGCCGCCAGATGCGCTTCGTCCTCGACCACCAGCACCGAGGCGCGCAAGGCATTGGCCGGAGCCGGATTGCCACCTTCGGCCATCAGAATCCGTCCTTCGCGCCATCTGCGGCACCGACCGGCAACTGGATGCGCATCGTGGTGCCCTGGTCGCGCCCGCCGGACTCGGCGCGGATGCGCCCGCCCAGGTTCCGCACCAGCCGCTTCACGACGAAGAGGCCGAGGCCGGAGCCGCTGCGTTCGTTCACGCGCGGATCAGAAGAACGGTGGAACCGCTGGAAAACCCGCTTGAGCTGGCTGCGCTCGATACCGATGCCATGGTCCCGCACGGTGATGCCCAGCATGCCCGGCGGCAGCGGCTGCATGTCGACCTCGACCCTCGGCGTGCCGACTGAATATTTCACCGCGTTGTCGAGGACGTTCTTCAGGATGATCTCCAGCGCCGTCGGGTCGCTGAACGTGTCGAACCGCGGGGGCGCCTGCAGCGCAATGGCGCCGGCTGGCAGCTCATAGCGCCGACAGATGCTGTCGATGGCGCCCTCCAGCACCTGCGTCATGTCGACCAGCATGAAGGTCTGCGAGCGTCGACCGTGCGCAATGCGGCTGGACTGCAGGATGTCGTCGATGAAGACGGAGAGTCGCTCGACGTCGGTCAGCATCATCTTGCGCAGCCGCTCGCGCTGGTCGTCCGAGAGACCAGCACGTTCCATGGTATCGAGGCACAGCTTGATGGAGGCCAGCGGGCTCTTGAGCTCGTGCGTCACGGAGTCGATGAACATCTGCTGGCGCCTGCCCTCGAGGATCTCGCGCACCAGCGACACGCTGAACAGCACGAGCACGCAGATGATCAGGGCGAGCGAAATAGCACCTGCCGCCAGGAGCCAGTAGTTGCCCCAGATGGCGCTGGTCAGCGACCGGTTTTCGCGGATCACGAGCACCCACCCGACCAGCACCGCCACCGTGAGCAGGACCGAGATGGCACTGAGCACGATAGGCAGGGAAATGGAACGATTGGTGGAGCCTGGCACGTGTCGAGGATAACGTAGACGGGAACCGGTAGGCTTGCCGGACACCAGGCAGGGGGGAAAGGCCATGGACATGGGGATTCGCGGGCGCCGCGCGCTCGTCAACGGCGCCAGCGCCGGCATGGGCCGCGCAGCGGCGGAAATGCTCGCCGCGGAAGGCGTCGACCTGGTGTTGTCGGCCCGGGGGGCCGCACGCCTTGAAGAAACGGCGGACCACATTCGCCAGCGTTTCGGCGTGAAGGTCTCGGCCGTCGCCGCGGACCACGGCACCGATGAAGGCCGCGCACGGATCCTCGCCGCCTGCCCGGACCCGGACATCCTCGTCGCCACCTGCTCGCCACCGCCGATGACGCCGGACCATCGCGCCATCACGATGGACCAGTGGAAAGCCAGCCTCGACACGGGATTGCTGGGCCCTGTGCAGTTCATCGAGGCCGTCCTGCCGGGCATGCAGGCGCGGCGTTGGGGGCGCATCGTGAACATCGCCAGCATCGCGGTGAAATATCCGCTCGAGCTGCGCATCCTCAGCGGCGGGCCACGCGCCGCCTTGATCAACTACACGGTAGCGGTGGCGCGTCGCGTCGCGGTGGACAACGTCACGCTCAACGCCGTGCTGCCCGGCATGTTCCACACCGCCGCCGTGCACGACCAGTTCACGGAGACCGCCCGGCGCAACGGCACGAGCTACGACATCGAGGTGGCGAAATTCGCCGAGTTCCACCAGATCCCCGCCAAGCGCTTCGGCGATGCGCGGGACGTAGGGTCGCTCGTGGCCTGGCTGTGCAGTGAATACGCCAGCTACATGACCGGCCAGAGTCTGGTCGTCGACGGCGCCACGACGCGTTCGACCTTCTGAGGCCGCGCCCGCGATGAACAAGGATCTCCAGCACCGCCGCACGGTCCTGTGGCTGTTGCTGCCCATCGCAGGCCTGACTTTCCTCAATGGCATCGACCGCCTGAACCTGAGCTTCGCCGGCCAGCAGCTGTCGCAGTCGATCCATCTCTCACCCTCGCAGTTCGGGATGGGCGTCAGCGCCTTCTTCGTCGCCTACCTGCTGTTCCAGTATCCGCATGCCCTGTTGCTGCGGCGGCTGGGCATCCGCACCTGGCTGTTCATTTCGATCGTGGGCTGGGGCATCGCGGGTGTGATGATGTCGCGCGTCCAGACGCTGGCCGACCTGCTCGCCGCACGCTTGCTGCTCGGCGCCGCAGAGGCAGGCTTCGCGCCGGGCATGACCTGGTTCATCAGCCAGTGGACGCCCCGTGCGACGCGCGCTCGCGCAATGGCCATCACGCTCGGTGCGATTCCGGTCTCGCTCGTCGTGGGCGGCCCGCTGTGCGGCGCGCTACTGGGCATGCAGAACCCGCTCGGACTCGAACCCTGGCGCTGGATGTTCCTGGTAGCAGCCTTGCCGAATTTCCTGATCGCCTTTGTCGCCGCCGCCTGGTTCGTGGACCGTCCTTCGCAGGCACGCTGGTTGCGCGGCGAAGCGGGCATCGAGCTCGAATCACGGATCGTCGCCGAATCCACACTGTCGTCCACCACCGCGTTGCGCTTTGGCCTGGCCATCCGTGATGGCCGCATCTGGCTCTGTGCCGCCGTGTGGCTGCTCACGATGACCGGCGCCTACGCGCTCGTGTTCTGGCTGCCGCAGATCGTGCGGAACATGGCGCTCGCGCAAAGCGAATGGCTGATCGGCAGTTTGAGCGCCCTGCCCCAGCTGGGCTTGCTGGCAGGGCTTTATTTCAACGCCCGACATTCAGACCGCCATGACGAACGCTTCGGTCACACGGCAGCGGGCGCTGCCCTGGCCGGCATCGCGCTGGCCGCTTCCCTGTATGCGCCGTCCAGCACCGTGGCACTGGGCTTGCTCGTCGCGGCGGGCTTCGGCCTGGGTGCCGCGCAGGGCGTGTTCTGGACCCTGCCGCCCGCGCTGGGCATTGGCGGCGGACAGGTGCCCGTCGGTGTCATCTCAGCCATCAGCATGGCGGGCACGGCCGGCGGCATCATCGGCCCCTACATGCTGGGCCACCTGCGTGAATCAACCGGCACGCACGACGCAGGGCTGCTGCTGCTTTCCGGCTGCCTCGTGCTCGGCGCGGCCTTGCTGATGATCTGGCGGAGACCCACGACATGACGCCCCCTGGCCTGGAATTCGCGTTTCGCATCCTGCTGCGTTTCGACACAGCGCCCCGCCTGCGCTTCGAGCCGGCCTTCAAGGCGGGGCGACGGGGCTTCGTGGCTGTCGAAGGCGGCGAGATCACGGGCCCGCGGCTTTCCGGCCGCGTCATGCCACGCTCGGGTGGCGACTGGCCGCTGTTCTGGCCGGGCGGCCTCGTCGACTTCGAAGCCCACTACCAGCTCGAAGCCGAAGATGGCACGCCGATCTACATCCACAACCGCGGCATCGCGTATTCATCGCCCGACGTGCTGGCACGCATCGAGGCCGGCGAGACCGTCGCACCGGATGACACCTATTGCCGCGTCACGCCGCGATTCGAAGCACCACCCGGTCCACATGACTGGCTGAACCGTACGCTCTTCATCGGCAAGGGCGAGCGACGCGGCAGCCATTCGGTCTTCGACTATTACGCCGTCACATGATCGCGATACTCACCAGCGACGACCGCCTCGACATCCAGGCCCTGCTGGCGCGCTATGCCTGGGCGCTGGACACTGGTGACGATCAGGCCTTCGTGGACTGTTTTGCGAAAGACGGCGAACTGGTCTGGGACGTCTTCGACGAACCGGGCGTCTGGCAAGGCCAGGAGGCCCTGCGCCGCTTCATCACCTATTTCCGCGGCAGGCCGGAATCCGCCGGGCGGCAACATCACGTCAGCAACCTCGTGATCGAAGCGACGACCACCGGCGTGCAGGCAAAAGCCTATGTGCTCGTCGCGCTGCGCGATGGCGCGGGGCCCCACAGGCTGAACGTGATGGGCTATTACGAAGACCTGCTGCAGCGTGAGGACGGACACTGGCGCATCGCGCGCCGCTGCATCCGCGACTGGAGCGGCCCGGTGCTGTCGCGCATCGCAGGGCAGGATGGCGAGCGCGTGCCGCGCCCAAGGCCCGCCGCCCTGGACGGACTCTGGGCGACCCGATGATTCCTGTGCGACGCGGCCTGGCCTTCCTGCATCGCTGGGTCGGTCTCGCCTTCCTGTGCTGCCTGTTGCCGGCCTGCCTGGCCGGCAGCGTGCTCGTCTGGAAGGCAGAACTGGATGCCTGGCTCAACCCGGACCTGTTCTACGCAGCACCCTCGACATCACCCCTGCTGGACGAGGACGCGCTCGAAGCCGCGCTGCGCGCCCAGGTGCCGAAGATCCGCGTCGCCTGGGTCGAAGTGCCGGAACAGCCGGGGCGCACGGCTTACGCGAGCATCGGCAACTGGTTCGATCCGGCCGATCCGGAACGGCGTTACAACGAGGTCTACCTGGACCCGCACACGGGCCAGATCCTTGGTGCCCGCAGCATCTTCAAGCCGCATCTCGACCGACGCGAAGGGCTGATCTGGCTGCGGCGCATCCATTATTCGCTCGGCTTCGTGCCGGGTGGCCTGCTACTCATGGGCTGGGTCGCCGTGGCCTGGCTGCTCGACAGCCTCGTCGGCACGGTGCTGAGCTTCCATGGCAAGTCCTGGCGCCGCTGGCTGCGTGCTTTCGTCGTGCGGCGACGGTTCTGGGACCACGACCTGCATCGCGCAGGGTCGCTGTGGCTGTGGCCCGTGATCGTCGTCGTGGCCGCATCCAGCATCTTCCTGAACCTGCGACGCGAGGTCTTCCTGCCGGTGCTGGACTTTCTGCAACGCGCATTGCCCGTCGCATGGCGCGACCCGGTCGAGACCGCGATCCTGGAATGGCAGTTCCCCCTGCACACCGGCACCGCGTTCGGGCTCGCGGGCCGCGTCGCGGTCAGCCTCATGGGCCTCGTCGTGTCGCTGGGTCTGCTCGCTGCGCTGCGTGCCTGGTGGCGGCGCCGCGCAGCTTCAACGTGAGCAGTCCCCGGCTCAGTCTGGACGTACTGGTCGACTGATGGCTGTGCAGGCTGCCGTCGCCACGGCGATCGATATCGCGAACAAGGTAAAGAACGCCTCGGCTCCGCCGAGGTCGAGCGCGGTCGATCCCGCCCAGGCGCTCGCCACGGCACCCAGACGGCCCAGCCCCAGCGTGGCGCCAATACCCGTTCCGCGCAGCAAGGTCGGATACAGATGGGACGACAGGACGTAGAGCGTCGTCTGGCTGCCCGCTGCACTGAATCCGACGCAGGCCATCAACGCGAGCACGGCACCGGTCGATGGCCGACCGTTCGAGAACAACAGGATCAGCACCAACGCAGCGACCAGACCCACGCCGCCGATGAGGCCTTGCGTGGCGCGGGACCCGATGCGACGGGCCAGCACCCCAACGAGCAGGCTGCCGGTGATGCCGCCCACGCTGAACGTGGCGACCACGCTGCCGGCAAACGACAGCGGATAGCCCTCGCTGGCCAGCATCGCAGGCCCCCAACTGAGCATCGTGTAGAGCGCCAGCAGCGACATGAAGCCGGCCAGCCACAGCAGCAGGCTGTCCCTGCGCAGAGCGGGCGCCAGCAAGGCCAGGGGACTGGCACGCTCACCGGATGCCTCGCGGCCCGCCACGAACTGCGGCGACTCCGGCAGGGTCTTGAGATAGACGAGCGCCACGACCAGCGGGGTAAGACCGCCGATCAGGAACAGACCGCGCCAGCCCACGGACTCGATGAGTGCCGCGGCCAAGAGGCCGGCCACCAGCGAACCGACCGGCTGGCTGAGCATGGCGATGGACACGCCGATGCTGCGGTATCGGGGCGGCGTGAATTCCGCGATCAAGGCCGTGCCGTTCGGCAGCGCGGCACCCAGGCCCAGTCCTGCGAGGGCTCGCAGCAAGCCGAACACAAGCAGCGCATCGACCCGGGAGGCCAGGGCCGTCGACACGCCGAAGAGCAGCAGGCTGCCGATGAGTCCGGCACGCCGCCCGAAGCGATCGCCGAACCACCCACCGAATGTCGCACCGATGGCCATGCCGACGAGGCTGCCCGCCGTGACCGGCGTGAGGTCCGCCCGTGTGACGCCCCATTCCGCGATCAGGGAGGGCACCGCGAGGCCCAGCACCTGGGCATCAAGACCATCCAGCATCAAGGCCGCGGCCACCATCGCCACCACGCCCAGCGCACACAGGCTCCAAGTTTCAGTTGCTGACTTGTTCAAGGCATCACCGCTTCGATGAGGAAAGGTCCGCGGCGTCGCATGGCGCCGGCCAGGCAATCATCGAGCGAGCAGGCATCCGTAACACGGACCGCCTCGACGCCCATGCCCCGTGCCAGGGAAACCCAGTCGAGGTCGGGGTTGCCGATGTCCAGCAACCCCGCCACCAGCGACGGCTCCACGCGGGCACCCACTCGCTCGACCTCGGCGCGCAGCACGGCATAGGTCCGGTTCGCGAGGATGATCGTCAGCACGTCCAGCTGCTCGCGGGCCTGGGTC
>CANGMU010000059.1 GCA_947454665.1 Pseudomonadota bacterium
CGGAAAACGAATCCACACGGCCCCGTAGACTGCCGCTGCGAAAAGAGACAATTCAACCAAGGTCAGGTAGACGATGGATGACTGGAAATAATGGCCAAGAATCCGAAAGCGCATGTTGCGTTAAGTATATTCGCCGCCGGCAGGAACTTGTGTGCAGCGTGTCACAGCCGCCCGACTGGGTTAATAGCGGAAAACCGGCCCTGAGTCGCAAAAGCGGCGGAATAACCCTTTTCGGGCTCGAAACCTTCCAGTTGCCAGGCTTCAGACGCAGCGGGCTGACCCTGTAAAAACAATAATCCGTCCACGCCTTCGGAAAATCCCACGTCAAAATCCTTCAACGGAAAAGACAGGCCACGGCCCAGGGCCTTCACGAAGGCCTCTTTGCGGGTCCAGCAGCCGAAAAATGCCTGTTCTCGTGCCGCCTCTGGCAGACAGAAATACACCGTGTTTTCCGCCGCGGAAAAATACCGGCGCACCAGACCGTCGCGATCGACCAGGGGCCGGTGGCATTCAATATCGACACCGATATCCGCCCCCTGTCCCAACCCGATCAGCAGTCTCTCTCCGGAATGCGAGGCATTGAAACTGAGCGCACCGCGATTGAAACGGGGGGACAGAACGGGTTTGCCATGCTGGCCATATTCGAATTCGAGGATGGCGGGATCGTCGACCCCGAGGGCTGCTGCGAGCGCCCGGCGCAGCGTAGCGCGCGCGATGGCAAAGCGACGTCGGTCGTCCGGAAAGCGGAAGCGATCCGCACGTTCTCGCTCGTCGCCCGACAGGAGCCGCAAACTGTCTTGAAGGGCGAACTCGTCGGCACCAAGGCCGTAAAGGCCCAGCTCCAGGGATCCTGACGGACCTGCGGCCCGCCAACGCCGCAGGGGCTGGTTCAGTGCGCCGACCCGCCGGCGCGACGTGGCTCTTCAACCGCGGCTGCGGCCGGACGTGCGTCTTCGGATTTGTAGACCATGAACGGCCCGGAGTGGCCTTCGACGACGCCTTCGTCCACGACGACCTTGCTGACGTTCTTCAGCGACGGCAGGTCATACATCGTGTCGAGCAGGATCGTCTCCAGGATCGTGCGCAGGCCGCGGGCACCGGTCTTGCGAACCATCGCCCGGCGCGCGACGGCCCGGAGGCCTTCATCGCGGAATTCAAGTTCGGCGCCTTCCATCTCGAACAGGCGGCGGTACTGCTTGGTCAGCGCGTTCTTCGGCTCGGTGAGGATCGAGATCAGCGCAGCTTCGTCCAACTCCTCGAGCGTGGCGACGATCGGCAGGCGACCGACAAACTCTGGGATGAGCCCGAACTTGATGAGGTCTTCCGGCTCGATGTCCTTGAAGACATCCGTGCCGTGCGGCCGCTCGTTGACGCCCCGCACTTCCGACGTGAAGCCGATGCCACCCTTCTGGGTGCGGTGCTGGATGATCTTTTCGAGGCCGGCAAAGGCGCCGCCCACGATGAAGAGGATGTTGGACGTATCCACCTGCAGGAATTCCTGCTGGGGATGCTTGCGACCGCCCTGCGGCGGCACCGAGGCCGTGGTGCCCTCGATGAGCTTGAGCAGCGCCTGCTGCACGCCCTCGCCCGACACGTCACGCGTGATGGACGGGTTGTCGGATTTGCGCGAGATCTTGTCGATCTCGTCGATGTAGACGATGCCGGTCTGCGCCTTCTCGACGTCGTAGTCGCACTTCTGGAGCAGCTTCTGGATGATGTTCTCGACGTCCTCGCCGACATAACCGGCTTCGGTGAGCGTCGTGGCATCGGCGATCGTGAACGGCACATTCAGCAGCCGGGCTAGTGTATCCGCCAACAGCGTCTTGCCGGAGCCCGTCGGGCCGATCAGCAGGATGTTGCTCTTGGCGATCTCGACATCGTCCTTCGACTTGCCGGCACTGCGCGCCTGCAGGCGCTTGTAGTGGTTGTAGACGGCAACGGAAAGCGTCTTCTTCGCACGCTCCTGGCCAATGACGTATTCGTCGAGGACGGCCTTGATCTCGTGCGGCTTCGGCAGCTTTTCACGCGAGCGCTCGGTCTTGTCCTCGAGCTCTTCGCGGATGATGTCGTTGCAGAGCTCGACGCATTCGTCACAGACAAAGACGGAGGGGCCGGCAATCAGTTTGCGGACTTCGTGCTGGCTCTTGCCGCAGAAGGAGCAATACAGGAGCTTGCCGTCGTCGGTCTTGCCGCGCGAGTCGTCGCTCATTCAACGCAACCTTTGCCCAAGCAGTCGGGGCACTGAAAGACAGGATCTATATAGCATCGACGGCTGTTTTCGCGCCAGTTCAGTGCGCGTCAGGCCTTGTTGCCGGCCACGCGCGACTGCAGCACCTGGTCGATCATTCCGTAAGCACGGGCTTCTTCCGAGCTCATGAAGTTGTCGCGATCGGTGTCGATCTTGATCTGCTCCATCGACTGGCCCGTGTGATGGGACAGTACGGCATTGAGCTTCTCGCGGATCTTGAGGATCTCGCGGACGCGGATTTCCATTTCCGTCGCCTGCCCTTCTGC
The DNA here is from genome assembly GCA_947454665.1 of Pseudomonadota bacterium. Taxonomy (GTDB): domain Bacteria; phylum Pseudomonadota; class Gammaproteobacteria; order Steroidobacterales; family Steroidobacteraceae; genus ZC4RG30. The sequence goes on from CANGMU010000059.1 coordinate 2,515, forward strand.
ACCGCCCAGCGGCTGGTGGATCATCACCCGCGAATGCGGCAGCGCGAAACGCTTGCCCTTCGCGCCACCGGCCAGCAGCACGGCGCCCATGCTCGCAGCCTGGCCGATGCAAATCGTCGAGACGTCGGGCTTGATGAACTGCATGGTGTCGTAGATCGCCATGCCCGCCGTGACCACGCCGCCCGGCGAGTTGATGTAGAGCGAGATGTCCTTGTCGGGATTCTCGGACTCCAGGAACAACAGCTGGGCAACGATGAGGTTGGCCATGTGGTCGTCGACGGGCCCGACGGCAAACACCACGCGCTCCTTCAGCAGGCGCGAATAGATGTCGTAGGCGCGCTCACCGCGCGCCGTCTGCTCGACAACCATCGGAACGAGGCTCATGACGGCTGGCGACCGAAGCCCGTGACGTCAGAGAAGGCCGCCGGCTTGTCGGTGACCTTGGCGCGGGCCACGATCCAGTCGACCGCCTGGTCCTCGAGTACCGAGGTTTCGATCTGGCGCATGGCGTCCGGGTTCTGCAGGTAGGCGCGACGCACTTCTTCGCCATTCGGATAGGCTGAGGCGAGTTCGTCAATGCGGACGTTCACGCGATCGCGGTCGATCGTGATGGTCTCGCGGCGGATCAGCTCGCCGATCAGCAGACCCAGCGCCACGCGACGACGGGCCGGCTCGACGAACGGATCACGCGGGGGCGCCTGCTTGGCATCGCGGATGCCGGCACGCTGCATCATGTCGATCTGCAGTTCCTGGACCTGTTCGTCGACGAGCGACGACGGCAGATCGACCGGGTTTGCGGCGACGAGCGCATCGAAGACCTGGCCGCGCAGCTTGCCACGCACGGCCTCGCCGACCTCACGCTCCATGCTCTTGCGGACTTCCTCACGGAGCGTCGCGACACCGCCCTCGGCCAGGCCAAAGGACTCGGCGAAGGCATCGTCCACGTCCGGCAGCACCGGCTCTTCGATCTTCTTCACGGTCAGATCGAATTCGGCCTGCTTGCCGGCCAGTTCGGTGGCGCCATAGGCGTCCGGGAACTTGACCGGGGCGGTCTTCGTATCGCCGACGGACATGCCCGTCAGCGCGGCTTCGAAGTCGGCGATCGCGCGGCCCGAACCCAGCACGAAGGGCGTGTCCGTGCCTTCGCCGCCGGCGAACGGCGTGCCGTCCACACGGCCCAGGAAGTCGGCCCACACGCGGTCGCCCGACTGGCTGGCGCGGCCCGTGACTTCGCGGAATTCAGTGCGCTGCTTGCGCATGCTCTCGATCATCGCGTCGACATCGGCTTCGGTGATCTCGGCGACCGTGCGCTCGATGGCGATCTCTTCGATCGGCTTGAGCGAGACTTCAGGCATCACCTCGAAGATCGCGGCGAACTTGAGGTCCTGGCCATCGCCGAGCTCGATCGGCTCGATGCGCGGGCCACCGGCAGGACGAAGGTTTTCCTTCGTGACGGCTTCGGAATAACCCTCGCGGATCAGTTCCGACACGGCATCGCTGCGGGCCTGGCCGCCGAACTGCTGCTTGATGACAGCCATCGGCACCTTGCCGGGGCGGAAGCCCTTCAGCGAAGCGGAGCGCGAAATCTCGCGCAGGCGGCTCTCGACCTCACCCGCGACGCGGGCATGGGGAATGGCGACCTCGAGCCTGCGCTCCAATCCGGTGGTCGTCGTCACGGTGAATTGCATCGTCTTTACCTCGAAAACCCTGCAGCGTGTTCTTCTGTAAAAATTCTTGGTGCGAAAGGAGAGACTCGAACTCTCACGGGTTGCCCCGCTGGAACCTAAATCCAGTGCGTCTACCAATTCCGCCACTTTCGCCCAGGCGGTGGGCAGCAAAGTATACCGGAGCCGCGGGATGCGGGTCGGGCAGGAGGGGGAAGATGGTGGGCCGTGAAGGATTCGAACCTTCGACCAATTGATTAAGAGTCAACTGCTCTACCAACTGAGCTAACGGCCCATTATAAAAATGGGTGGGGTGGACGACGGGACTCGAACCCGCGACGGCCGGAATCACAATCCGGGACTCTACCAGCTGAGCTACGTCCACCATCGACTGCGCAGCAAAGTGAGCCTGGCGCGCCCGGCAGGAATCGAACCTGCGACCCTCGGCTTAGAAGGCCGATGCTCTATCCACCTGAGCTACGGGCGCACAGCACCCGGAACTTCGCGCCACTGCCCAGAAATGATACTGCAACTTCATGTGGCATTGCCACGCGATTTGCAGCTCATCCTGCGCCCTGTTCCGACAGTGCCTTGCAGCCCAGCCTCACAGGGGCCGCGAGTATATACAAATTTCCAGCTGGCGCCAGCTAGCGCAAAAGAAAGCCGAGATTGTGTAGCGCCTCAACCAGTCTTTCTCGACCGTGCAGCGCTGCGGGCGTCTTCACGCGGCTCACGATCGTGCGTGTCCAGGCCGGGGGATTCATGCCCTCGCCGGCCCAGAATTTCGCGAGTACGGCGTCATAGGCCTGCGCTTCGCGGACCTGGTCTTCGAGCCGATATTGCTCACGGTGCAGCACGGCGGGTTGGGCGATGCGTGGTTTGATGGCGGCGGGCCTGGCCGGATCCTCGTAGCCCACGCACATGCCGAACACCGGGAAAACACCGGGCGGCAAGCCCAGTTCGCGCGCGACCTCTTCCGGCTTGTTGCGGATGCCGCCGATGTAGACCGTGGCCAAGCCCATCGACTCGATGGCAACGGCTGCATTCTGGGCAGCCAACGCGGCATCGATGACGCCCACCAGCAACGCCTCGAGGAACTCCAGGCCCTCGGCCTGCTCGCCCTGCGCACGTGCCACCGCGTCGATGCGCGCCAGGTCGGCAAGCCAGACGAGGAAGAGCGGCACGTCGCGGATGTGGGCCTGGTTGCCGGCCAGCGCGGCAAGCTTCGCCTTGCGTTCCGGATCCTCGATGGCCACCACGCTCCACACCTGCAGGTTTGACGAGGTGGATGCCGACTGTGCCGCGGCAACCAGCGCCTCGAGGCAACCGGCCGGCACCGGCGTGGGCAGATAGGCACGCACCGAGCGGTGACTCAGCAGGTGTTCGATCACGGTGTTGACCGGTATGACAGTGCCGGCGTCCAGACCAGTGCCGTAGCGATGTTCAAGCAGGGACGGGAGTTGCGACATGGGGGCTCCGGAATCCAGTATCCGCACATGATCCCCGAAACCCGCGCCCGTCGCGAACTGCAGGCCCTGCTCGAAGCGGCTGTCGACGCCATCATCATGATCGATGGCACAGGCCATATTCTGGCGCTGAACAGCGCCGCGGTACGGCTTTTCGGCTATGCCTCCACCGAAGCGCTGGGTCGCAACATCACGCTGTTCATGCCTGCGTCGATGGCCGCCGAGCACGATCGCCACATCGCGCGCTACCTGGAAACCGGCGAGGCACGCGTAATCGGACGGGGTCGCGAAGTGGAAGCGCGGCGACGCGACGGCAGCACCTTCCCCGCCCATCTCTCCGTGGGCCGCGTGCCGGACAGCGATCCGCCGCGTTTCATCGGCTTCGTGCACGACCTCACGCCGCAGCGCGCCGCCGAAGAAGAAAACCAGCAATCGCAGGCTCACCTGGCCCAGGTCTCGCGGTTCGCCGCAATGGGCGAAATGGCGGCAGGCATCGCGCACGAACTGAACCAACCCTTGTCGGCCATTGCGACGTATGCCCAGGCCTGCGATCGCATGCTGGAACGGCCGGAACCCGACCTGCCGGAAATCCACGCCGCGCTGAAACAGATCGCCGCGCAGGCCCTGCGTGCCGGCGAGGTGATCCGCCGCTTGCGGCATATGGTGAGCAACCGACAGACGGATCGGGTCCCGGTGTCGATCAACGAGGTAATCCAGGAGCTGGCCACCTTGGCCAGCACCGACATGCGCCACGGGGAGATCGACCTGGTCTTTGACCTGTCGCAGGACGCAGGGGCTGTCAGCATTGATCGCGTGCAGGTTCAACAGGTCCTGCTGAACCTGTTGCGAAATGCCATCGAGGCGCTGGACGGCCTGGCCGGTGAACGACGCAAGATCATCGTGGGCACGCGGTGCCTGGCGGATCATGAAGTCGAAGTCTTCGTGAGGGACCGCGGGCCCGGGATACCACAGGACACCGTCGACCGCATGTTTGATCCTTTTTACACGACCAAACGCAGCGGCACGGGCCTGGGGCTCGCGATCAGCCGCACCATTGCGCGGGCGCACCATGGCACACTGGCGCACCGCCCCAATCCAGACGGTGGGGCGGAGTTCTATCTCAGACTTCCCTGCATGGAGCGCGAAGCAGCGACATGAAGACTCCTGTCGAGACTGTGATCGTTGTCGATGACGACGAAGCCGTACGTTCGTCCCTGCGCCTGCTGATGAAGTCAGTGGGCCTCGCCGTCGAGACCTACGGCTCCGCCGGAGATTTCCTCGCGGCCTACAACGCGGCGGTGCCGGGCTGTCTGGTGCTCGACGTGCGCATGCCGGGCATGAGCGGCCTGGAACTGCAGGAACAGCTGAATCTCAAGGGCGCGATCATTCCCGTGATCTTCGTGACCGGGCACGGCGACGTGCCGATGGCGGTCGAGGCCATGCAGCACGGGGCCTTCGATTTCCTGCAGAAACCTTTCCGCGACCAGGACCTGCTTGACCGTATCCAGCGCGCGATGGCGACGGACCGCGAGAATCGCGCCCAGCTGACGCAGAAGGACCAGATCCGCGCCCGCCTGGAATCGCTGACGCCGCGGGAACGCGAGGTGCTGCAACTCATGACGCGCGGCCGGCCAAACAAGCTGATGGCGGCGGACCTGGGCCTGTCGCAGCGGACGATCGAGATCCATCGCGCTCGCGTGATGGAAAAAATGCAGGCCGCGTCGCTGGCCCAACTCGTGCGCATGACGCTCGAACTGGAAGAGAAGCCGGCCTGACGAGCCCCTAGATCAGGCGCAGCCCGTGCAGCGCAGGGCGTGGGGCACGGCCGCCAGGCGCGCCGTGTCGATGGCTTTGCCGCAGGTCGCGCATTGCCCGTAGTGCCCGGAGGCCAGACGCGACAACGCGGCGTCGATCGCAACCAGCTCGTCGCGACCCGAAGCACCGATGGCACCCAGCACCTCATCGTTGCCGGTCTGGTTCGCCTGCTCTTCGGAATCGGCCTCCAGCGGCTCGGACTGGTGACGCCGATCGACCTCCACGCGGACCAGACGCTGGCGCAACTCGGCGCGACGCGCCTCAAGACGGGCCTTCACGGCGTTCGTATCGATATTCAAGGCTTCACTCCTAACGGCGCGGCAGGACATGGCGCGACGGCGTCAGTCGCGAGAGGTGGTCGGCGATACCCGTGAGTTCATCGACGCCGTAGGGCGTCAATAACTGGGCGTGGGGCGGTGGCATGTTCGGACGGCGCTCTTCGAGCGTGTCGTGCAGCTGGCGGAGCAGGTATTTGTAATGCTGGCCAGCAACCCGCGGCACCAGCGTGACACCGTTGCCCTCGCCTTCCGTGCCGTGGCAACTGGCGCAGTCGCGGGCATAGGCCTGCGCGCCGACGGCCAGATGCTTGCCATCGCCGGTGCCCGGCGTCGGTGCCCGCTGCAGCGCGCTGACATAGGCCGCGACATCGGCGAGATCGCGGGCAGGACCCAGTTTGTGGCGGGCTGCGACGTTTTCCATCTGCAGGTCCCAGCGTTCGGCATGCCGATAATCGACCAGTTGCTTGGCGATGACGCGCAGGTGCTGCTGGGCGATCACAGGTATGCCGTCATCGGCCTTGCCATTGCCTTCGCGGCCATGACAGGTCGTGCAGACCTCGAACAGCCGCGCACCCCGGGCAGCGCTGCCCTGCTGCTGGAAGACCTCGCGCAACTCTTCCTTCGTGGTCATCGGATCCGCAGCCCAGGCCGACGAGACACCCAAGGCCAGCGAGGCAACAAGGACGCGCTTCAGTTTCATGGCGAATGCTCCCGGAAATGCGGATTTGCCGGGTTTGATCGTACGCGGGTCAGGACTCCGGCCGGATACGGGGTATCCGCAAGCGGATGCGCGCATCGAGCGCGATGACGCCTGCCGGCGTGGCGAGCAAGGGATTGATGTCCAGCTCCAGCAGGTCGGGCACGGCCCGTGCGAGCAGGTCCAGGGACTGCAAGGCCTGCTCGACACCCGTCCGATCCAAGGCAGCTCTACCGCGATACCCGGCCATGAGCCGGACCACTCGCGTCCGGTCGATGAGTGCCGACGCCTGCACGGCATCGATGGGCAACAGTTCCAGCGCCTTGTCGGCCTTGAGTTCCGCCGCCACGCCCCCTGCTCCGAAAAGCAGGATGCGCCCGAAGGTCGGATCCGTCGCGATGCCGAGCAGCAGTTCCTCGCCGGCCGTCCGGTCCACCATCGGCTGCACAGTAAAGCCCTCGAGCCGCGCCGCCGGCCTTAGTGCGGCCACGCGCTCGCGCATGGACCGGGCCGCGGCTTCAGTCGCATCGCGGCCAGCAAGACCCAGCACGACGCCACCCACCTCCGACTTGTGCGTGATGTCCGGTGAGAGCAGCTTGAGTGCCACGGGAACGGCGAGCGCCTCGGCGATGCGGCCGGCGTCCGTTTCATCGGCGGCCACCTGGGTGGCCACGACGGGAATCCCGCAGGCCGCCAGCATGGCCTTCGCTTCGGCCTCCGAGAGCCATTCGCGGCCCGCGCTGCGCGCTGCGGTCAGCAGGCGATCCAGTTCCGCCTGCAGGGCCGCGGGCACCGGCGCCACCGACCTAGGGGCCGCCAAGGCGGCCCGCAGGGTGCGATGGCGCACAGCGTCCACGAAGCCATCGACTGCTTCTTCAGGGGTCTCGAAAACGGCGAGCCCTGCTGCGGCACAGGCCTCTGCAGCAGTGCGCACCGCCTCGCCACCCATCCAGCAGGTCAGCAAAGGCTTGGCGCCCGGTTTCGAGACGGGCAGACAGGCCGCGGCGATCTCCTCGGCGGGCACGATCGCCGTGGGGGCGTGGATCAGCAGCACCGCATCGACCTGCGGATCGGCCAATACGAGACGCAAGGTGTCTGCATAACGCGCCGGTGGGGCGTCGCCGACGATATCCACCGGGTTGCCGTGCGACCAGACGCTGGGCAATGACGCGTCGAGCGCCGCCAGCGTGTCAGGCGACAGCCGCGCCAACTGCCCCCCGTGCGCGATGAGGGCATCGGTGGCCAGGATCGCGGGCCCTCCCCCGTTGGTGACGATGGCCAGGCGGCCCCCGGCAAGGCCCTCGCAACGGGCGAGCGTTTCCGCGACATCGAACAGCGCGCGGGTGGTGTCAACGCGCAGCAGGCCTGCACGGCGGAATGCGGCGTCGTACACCTCATCCGAGCCTGCGAGCGCGCCGGTGTGGGACGCCGCGGCACGCGCGCCTTCCGGTGCCCGGCCGGATTTCACGACAATCACCGGTTTCAAGCGTGCGGCGGCTGTCGCCGCTTCGACGAAACGCGGTCCGTCCACGATGGATTCGATGTACAGCAGGATGGCGCGCGTGTCCGCGTCGTCGCGCAGGAGATCAAGTAACTCGGGAAAGCCGACGTCCAGCGCATTGCCCAGCGACAGGCCGTGCGAGAAGCCGATGTCCTGCGCCGCGGCCCAGTCGAGCAGCGCCGTCATGAGCGCGCCGGACTGCGCGACCAGCGCAAGATCCCCGGCGGTCCCCATCGCGTGCGCGAAGCTCGCGTTGAGTCCGTGCTTCGGACTGAGCAGGCCGACGCAATTGGGCCCGAGCAGCCGCATTCCTGAAGCGCGGGCGGCCTCCAGCACGGTGATGTCGATACGCCGGCCATCGTCGCCCAGAGCCTCCAGACCGGCCGTGATGAGGACCGCGGCCTGGCAACCCTTGGTTCCCAGCGCAGTGACCAGGGCAGGCAAGGTGGCGGCGGGCGTACAGAGGACTGCGAGATCCGGCACGCCCGGCAGTGCATCGACAGACCGATATGCAGGGCGCCCCGCCACGGTGGCGTGGCGCGCGTTCACGAACCAGACATCTCCGGTGAAGCCTCCCGCGAGCAGATTGCGGGCGACCTTGCCGCCCACGCTGCGCGGCCGGTCCGAAGCGCCAACCAGCGCGACCGAGCGGGGCGAGAGGAAGCTGTGGAGGCGGGATTTCATGTTGGAGGTGGTCGGGGCAGAGGGATTCGAACCCCCGACCCTCTGCTCCCAAAGCAGATGCGCTACCAGACTGCGCCATGCCCCGACCGGAGCCGACGCAATGCTATCCTCCCCGGCCCCGAAAGACACCCAGAATCGACGGAGTTTTCCCATGACGGCACGGCTGATGGACGGCAAGGCGATCGCGCTGGCGTTGCGCGA
>CANGMU010000060.1 GCA_947454665.1 Pseudomonadota bacterium
TACCTCTTCACTTCCGAATCCGTGTCCGAAGGCCATCCGGACAAGGTCGCCGACCAGATTTCCGACGCGATCCTCGATGCCATCCTCGCGGAGGACAAATATTCCCGCGTCGCCGCCGAGACACTCTGCAATACGGGCCTCGTGGTGCTGGCTGGCGAGATCACGACGAAGGCAAAGGTCGACTACCACTCGATCGCGCGCGGCGTGATCAAGCGTATCGGCTATGACAACACCGACTACGGCATCGACTACAAGGGTTGCGCCGTGCTGGTGGCCTACGACACGCAGTCGCCCGACATCGCGCAGGGCGTCGACGAAGGCCGCGGCCTCAACCTCGACCAGGGCGCCGGCGACCAGGGCCTGATGTTCGGCTATGCCGTCAACGAGACCGAAGAGCTGATGCCGCTGCCGCTGCATCTCTCGCATCGCCTCGTCGAGCGCCAGGCCCAGCTGCGCCATTCGGGCGCGATCAAGTGGCTGCGTCCGGACGCGAAGTCGCAGGTCACGATCAAGTATGTGGACGGCAAGCCGGCCGAGATCGACACCGTCGTCATCTCGACCCAGCACCACCCGGAAATCAGCCACAAGGACCTGACTGAAGCGGTGATCGAAGAGATCGTCAAGCCGGTGCTGCCGGCGCATCTGGTCGGCAAGAACATCAACTACCTGATCAACCCCACGGGCCGCTTCGTCGTCGGTGGTCCGCAGGGTGACTGCGGCCTGACCGGCCGCAAGATCATCGTCGACACCTACGGCGGCGCCGCGCCGCACGGTGGTGGCGCGTTCTCGGGCAAGGATCCGACCAAGGTCGACCGCTCGGCAGCCTACGCCGCGCGCTATGTCGCCAAGAACGTCGTGGCCGCGGGTCTCGCCGACCGCTGCCAGGTGCAGGTGTCCTACGCGATCGGCGTCGCCAAGCCGACGTCGATCATGGCCACCACCTTCGGCACCGGCAAGATTTCGGACGAGAAGATCGAAGAGCTCATCGCCCGTCACTTCGACCTGCGTCCGAAGGGCATCGTGCAGATGCTCGACCTGCTGCGTCCGATCTACGAGAAGACCGCGGCCTATGGCCACTTCGGTCGCAACGAGCCGACCTTCAGCTGGGAAAAGACCGACAAGGCCGAGGCGCTCGCCGCCGACGCTGGCATCAAGCGCTAAGCGCATTCAGGAGTTCGATTAAATGACCAACAAGCCCGATTACGTCGTCGCCGACATCTCCCTCGCAGATTGGGGCCGCAAGGAACTCAACATCGCCGAGACCGAGATGCCGGGCCTCATGGCGATCCGCGCCGAATATGCCAAGACGCAGCCGTTGAAGGGCGCGCGCATCACCGGATCGCTGCACATGACGATCCAGACGGCCGTTCTCATCGAGACGCTGCAGGCCCTCGGCGCTGAAGTGCGCTGGGCCTCCTGCAATGTGTTCTCGACGCAGGACCATGCCGCCGCGGCGATCGCCGTGCGCGGTACGCCGGTGTTCGCCTTCAAGGGCGAGTCGCTGGACGACTACTGGGAATTCACGCACCGCATCTTTGATTGGCCGGACAGCGGCTACTCGAACATGATCCTCGACGACGGCGGCGACGCCACGCTGCTGCTGCACCTGGGCACGCGTGCCGAATCCGACCTGTCGGTGCTCGCGAACCCGGGCAGCGAAGAAGAAATCTCGCTGTTCAAGAGCATCAAGTCGACGCTGGCGCGCGACCCGAAGTGGTACTCGGTGCGCCTGAAGCAGATCAAGGGCGTCAGCGAAGAAACCACGACTGGCGTGCATCGCCTTTACCAGATGCATAAGGAAGGCAAGCTGGCCTTCCCGGCCATCAACGTCAACGACTCGGTCACCAAGAGCAAGTTCGACAACCTGTACGGCTGCCGCGAGTCGCTGGTCGACGGCATCAAGCGCGCCACCGACGTCATGGTCGCCGGCAAGGTTGCGGTGGTCTGTGGTTACGGCGACGTGGGTAAGGGCTCGGCCCAGGCACTGCGCGCGCTGTCCGCCCAAGTCTGGGTGACGGAAGTTGACCCGATCTGCGCGCTGCAGGCGGCGATGGAAGGCTACCGTGTCGTCACGATGGACGATGTGGCTTCGCAGGCGGATATCTTCGTGACGACGACGGGCAACTACCACGTCATCACCCACGACCACCTGAAGGCGATGAAGAACAACGCCATCGTGTGCAACATCGGCCACTTCGACAACGAGATCGACATCGCGGCGCTGCGCCAGTACCCCTGGGAGAACATCAAGCCCCAGGTCGACCACGTGATCTTCCCGGACGGCAAGCGGATCATCCTGCTGGCCGAGGGTCGTCTCGTGAACCTGGGCTGCGGCACGGGTCATCCGTCGTACGTCATGAGCTCGTCCTTCGCCAACCAGACGCTGGCGCAGATCGAGCTCTATGCGAACCCGGGCAAGTATCCGATCGGCGTTTACGTGCTGCCGAAGCACCTCGACGAGAAGGTCGCGCTCCTGCAGTTGGCAACGCTGAACGTGAAGCTCACCAAGTTGACCGCGCAACAGGCGAGCTACATCGGCGTGCCTGTGGAAGGTCCGTACAAGACGGATCACTACCGCTACTGATGGTTTCTTCGACCATGACGGCTTGATCCCGCCGCAAGGCGGGTCATACTCCGGGCACGCCGCCGCAAGGTAGCGTGCCCGTTTTCATTGGAGGCCCGGTTTCGTGACAGCACGCATCATCGACGGCAAGGCCGTTGCCCGTAAGCTCCGGGCCGAATACGCAGAACGCATTGCCGACCTGAAATCCACGCACGGTATCCAGCCGGGCATCGCCGTGATCCTCGTCGGGGACAACCCCGCCTCCCAGGTCTACGTCCGCAACAAGATCCTCGCCTGCAAGGACACGGGCATTCACTCCGAGCTGCACAAGCTGCCAGCCGACACACCGGAAGAGACGCTGCTCGCCGAGATCGATGCGCTGAACGCAAATCCGGCCGTGCACGGCATCCTGGTGCAGTTGCCTTTGCCGCCGCACATCGAAGTAGCCAAGGTCCTGGAGCACATCGCGCCCGACAAGGACGTGGACGGCTTCCACCTTTACAACGTGGGTGGCCTCATCACGGGTAACACCGTCTTTCCGCCCTGCACGCCCTATGGCGTGCAGAAGCTGCTCGAGCACGAGCAGGTCGAGATCTCGGGCCGCAACGTCGTCGTCGTCGGCGCGAGCAATATCGTCGGCAAGCCGATGGCGCTGATGCTCATGCAGAAGGACGCCACGGTTGCGATCTGCCACAAGATGACGCGGGACCTCGCGCAGTTCACGTCGCTTGCAGACATCCTCGTCGTTGCGGCTGGCGTGCCGGGCCTGATCCGCGCGGACATGGTCAGGGAAGGCGTCGTCGTGATCGATGTCGGCATCAATCGGCTGCCGGATGGTCGTATCGTCGGCGACGTCGATTTCGAAGGCGTCAGCCAGAAGGCCTCGCTCATCTCGCCGGTGCCGGGCGGCGTCGGTCCGATGACGATCACCATGCTCCTGCACAACACGATTGTTTCCGCCGAGCGGGGGCTCGCGGCGCAGGGCAGGGCGAAGCAGGGCTGATCCCATGTGCATGGCCTGCGAACTGCTGCAGGGAATCGATATCGAGGCGCTGTCGCCGTCCGAAGGTCTGCCCCGTAATCCGGTTCATTTTCCCGATGGCACCGGCGCGGCTGATGTCGCGGATTTCCATCCGTCAGCCGATGAAGTCGGCGCGGCGGGCCGTTTGCGCCGCGTTCCAGCGCTGCGTTCGAACCAGCACTGGCGGGCGGAGGCGCTGCGTCCGGTGTGGCAGGCACTTGTTGCCGACCCGACAGCCACACATTCTCTGGGGCTCTCGAAATCCGCGATCGATGACTTCCAATCAGTGCAACGGGCTAAGCGTGAGGGTCGGCTGGGCGCCGCCACGCGCTTCGTCGTCGCAATTCCCACGCCGTATTCGATCATCGCCGGACTCGATGCCGCCAGCTGCTCGTCCGCGTTGCTCGCGGCGCTCGAGCGCGTTATTGCTACCGAGATCGCCGAACTGCTGAAAGCCGTGCCGCCGGAAGAGTTGACCATCCAGTTCGACGTCTGCGCCGAGACGCGCCTCTGGGAATCGCGCGGCAAGGATCTTGGCGCGCCGCGTGAGCTGCCGGAACGTCTGCTGGAGAGCGCGGTGAAGATCGCCGACGCCGTGCCGACAGAAGCCGAGCTCGGCTGGCACTTCTGTCATCGCGGTCCGCAAGGCGAAGCTGCCGCGCCCCACGATGCCGCCCAGGTCACGCGCCTCGCGGGCGCGATCATCGCCAGCACGGATCGGCAGCCGGCTTTCGTGGACATCCCGGTGCCGGCCACGCGCGATGACGCAGACTATTTCACGCCGCTCGCGAACTTCGCCCTGTGGCCGTCGATGGACGTCTATCTGGCGCTGGTGCACGCCGGCGATGAGGTGGAAGCGGCCTGGCGACGCTTCTACGCAGCGAGCACGGTCTTGAGTCGCTTCGGTGTTTCGCCGGCCTGCGGCAGTGATCCGCAGGCGGTGCTGCCGGTGCTGGGCCAGTTGCTGGCCCGTGCGGCACCGGATGTGCCCTTCGACGACTGAGTCGGTTCAGGGCCGCGGGAGCTCGCCGATGTCGGCAGCCCAGGCATAAAGGCCACCTTCCAGGTTCACGGCATCACGGCCTGATTGGGCCGCGAAGCGGCAGGCTGCCATGCTGCGAACACCCCCGGCACAGAGAAAGACCGCAAGACGATCTCCCGGAATCTCGGCAAACCTCGCGGGCACCTGTGCCAAGGGGATATGCAGCGAGCCCGGGATGCGGCCCATGGCCCATTCCTGCGGTTCGCGCACGTCGACAAGGACATGCCGGTCAGCATCGGGGGACTCCAGAACCTGCACAAGCTGCGCAGGTGACCAGTTCTGTATCTGTGACAAGCCGGGCTCCGATGGCGGTGCCAATGAGGTGATGCGAGGTGATTCGCCGCAGACCGCGCAGTCGTGCCGGCGAGCGAAACGGAATTCCTGGGTGCGCAGGGAGAGCGCGTCATAGACGAGGAAGCGCCCGATCAGCGGTTCGCCGATGTCCAGCAACAGCTTGATCGCTTCGGTGGCCTGCAGGCTGCCCATCACGCCCGGTAATACGCCCAGCACGCCGGCCTCGGCGCAACTGGGCACCAGCGCGCGCTCCGCATCCGGGAACAGGCAGCGGTAGCACGGTCCCTTGCCCGGGACGTAGGTCATCGCCTGGCCCTCGAACCGGTGGATTGCGGCGGACACCAGCGGTCTGTCGCCCAGTACGCAGGCATCGTTCACGAGGTAGCGGGTGGCCAGACGATCGCTGCCGTCGAGCACGAGGTCATATGACGCGAAGAGCGCCGCCGCGTTCGACGCATCGACCTTCACGGCGTGGGCCTCGACCTTGAGCTGCGGGTTCAGCGCGAGCAGGCGCTCGCGAGCCGCGTCGACCTTCAGGCGACCGATGTCGTCCGTGCCGAACAACACTTGCCGCTGGAGATTGGACAGATCCACGGTGTCGAAATCCGCGAGCCCCAAGGTGCCGACGCCGGCAGCCGCGAGGTACAGCGCCGCGGGTGACCCCAGCCCGCCCGTGCCGATGATCAGCACCCGGGCTGCAGCCAATCGCGCCTGGCCGGTCGCGCCCACTTCGGACAGCGCGAGGTGGCGCGCGTAGCGGCGGGCGTCGTCGTCGGAAAGAGGGGGCAGCGTAGGCATGGGCGCAAGCATCTCACCGTGCAGGCCGACGGGTGTCAACCGCGCGTCGGCTCCCGGCGTCGGGACAGGGCTGTTACGCTTGTCGGCTTGTATGCACGCGCAGATTTCCGACAACGAAACGCAGTCCGAGCCCACCGTGTGGCGACGTCCCGATCGCCGCGTGGCGGTCATCACGGGCGCCGGTTCCGGTGCGGGCGCTGCCATTGCCTTTGCCTTTGCGTCGCGCGGTATCCGGGTGCTTGTTTCGGATGTGGACTACGTGCTGGCCGGCGACGTGGCGGCGGCCATCCGCGCCCAGGGTGGCCATGCCGTCGCCCATCGTTGTGATGTCACCAGCGATGAACAGGTGGCGTCCTTGGTCGAGCGCGCCGAGCGCGAATTGGGCGCTCTGGATTTCGTCGTGAACAACGCCGGACCGCGCCTCGCTGAGGAGCAGCCGGCCCACTGGTCGCGGATCCTCGAAGCGAACCTTCATGGCACGCTGCGGGTGACGGCGCACGCGCTGGAGCGGATGCGCGCGCGGGGTGGTTCGATCGTCAATGTGGCCTCGACACAAGGTCTGGGGTTCCGCACCGACGCGCAACCGGTCTATGCCGCCGCCAAGGCGGGCGTCCTGCGCTTTACAGCGGGTCTCGGCGACCTGCGGGAGACCGCGGGCATCCGCGTCAACGCGATCGCTCCGGACCGCATCGAACGCCCGGAGGACTTTGCCGAAGTCGTGTTTGCCCTGGCCCTGCGCGAGTCGCTGGGCGGCCGGGTAGTCCTGTACATGGCGGGCAGCGAGCCTGCGCTGGTGCCGGGTGACGAACCGGGTATCGGACCCTGCGAAGCATTCTGAGGAGTAAGCGCCGTGCGTGAGATCGACCAGTTCATCGATGGACATCGCGTGCCCGGTGTCGGCACGGCCTCGTCCGAAGTCTTCGACCCCGCAACCGGCGAGGTCACGGCGCGTGTGAGGTTCGGTACTGCGGCGGATGTCGACGCAGCGGTCGCCGCTGCGGCACGGGCGTTCCCGTCCTGGGCCGAGACGCCGCCCTTGCGGCGCGCGCGCGTGCTGTTCCGCTTCCGCGACCTGATCGAGTCACACCGTGAATCCCTGGCTGCACTCATCACCGCTGAACACGGCAAGGTGCTGGAAGATGCCCGCGGCGAAGTCACGCGCGGACTTGAAGTCGTCGAATACGCTTGCGGCATCCCGTCGCTGCTCATGGGACGCCACGCGGACAACGTCGGCGGTGGCATCGACAACTGGCAGTTGCGTCAGCCGCTCGGGGTGATGGCTGGCATCACGCCCTTCAATTTCCCGGTGATGGTGCCCTTGTGGATGGCGCCCATCGCCATCGCCTGCGGCAACAGTTTCGTGTTGAAGCCCTCCGAGCGTGATCCTTCCGCTTCGCTGGAACTGGCTGCGCTGTTCCAGGAAGCCGGTCTGCCGGACGGCGTGCTCAACGTGGTGCAGGGCGATCGCGTCGCGGTCGAAGCACTGGTCGAGCATCCGGACGTTGCGGCCTTGTCCTTCGTCGGCTCGACGCCCGTCGCCGAGGCGGTGTATGCGGGCGGCACCCGGCGCGGCAAGCGCGTCCAGGCGCTGGGTGGCGCGAAGAACCATCTTGTCGTCATGCCCGATGCGGACCTTGCACAGGCCGTGGATGCGCTCATTGGTGCGGCCTATGGCTCGGCGGGTGAACGCTGCATGGCGATCTCCGTGGCCGTCGCCGTCGGTGATATCGGCGACCGGCTCGTCGAGGCGCTCGCCGTGCGTGCGCGTTCGCTGAAGATCGGTGATGGCCGCACTGCGGGCGTGGAAATGGGCCCCCTGGTCACGGCGGCGCATCGGGATCGCGTGGCCGCATATATTGCTCAGGGCGTCGCCGAAGGCGCCCGGCTTGTCGTCGACGGCCGTGGCCTGCGCGTGCCGGGCTGCGAAAACGGCTTCTTCCTCGGCGGCACGCTGTTCGACCACGTCGATGCTTCGCACCGGGTCTATCGCGAGGAAATCTTCGGGCCCGTGCTCTGCGTCGTGCGCGTGCCGGATCTCGCGGCCGCTGTGCAGCTGATCAACGCCCATCCCTTCGGCAACGGTGCAGCCTGCTACACCCGCGATGGCGGCACGGCACGTCAGTTTGCGCGCACCGTGCAGGCCGGCATGGTCGGCATCAACGTGCCGATACCGGTGCCCATGGCCTGGCAGTCCTTCGGCGGCTGGAAGCGTTCGCTCTTCGGTGACCACCACGTCTATGGCGAAGAGGGCATCCGCTTCTGCACGCGTTACAAGAGCATCATGCAGCGCTGGCCCGATGGCGGCGTCGCCGGCCCCCAGTTCACGATGCCCACCTCGGGCTGATTCCACACGGACATATCGATGACAGTCATCAACAGCATTGCCGACCTGCGCGCGATCGCGAAGCGTCGCGTTCCCAAGGCGATCTTCGAATACGTCGACCATGGTTCCTATGACGAGTTGACCTTCGGTCGTAACCGTTCCGATTTCGAGGCGCTGCGCTTCCGCCAGAAGGTACTGGTGGACGTGCGCGCGCAGTCGATGCAGCGCGAGATCCTCGGCGTCACCGCGAACATGCCGGCCGTCATCGCACCGACGGGCCTCACGGGCCTCGTGCACCGGGATGGCGAGATCCTCGCCGCTCAGGCTGCGGAGGCCTTCGGCATCCCATTCTGTCTCAGCACGGTGTCGGTCTGCTCGATCGAGGACGTTCGCGAGGCCACGACGGCGCCGTTCTGGTTCCAGCTCTACGTGATGAAGGACCGTGGCTATACCGCGGCGCTGATGGATCGCGCCGAAGCGGCTGGCTGCCCGGTGCTCGTGCTGACGGTCGACATCCCCGTGTCGGGCCTGCGTCGCCGCGATGCGAAGAATGGCCTCGCCGTGCCGCCGCGCCTCACGCTGCGCAACACGCTCGACATCATGACGAAGCCGGCCTGGGCCTACGGCGTGCTGATGGGCAAGCGCAAGACATTCGGGAACCTCGCGGCGGCCGTGCCCCACACGGGCGGCATGGCGACGCTGTCGCAGTGGATCGCGAGCCAGTTCGATGCCTCCGTCACCTGGAAGGACCTCGAGCAGATCCGTGCCCGCTGGAAGGGCAAGCTCGTCGTGAAGGGCATCCTCGATGCCGACGATGCGCGCCAGGCCGTGGCGCTGGGCGCCGATGCAGTGGTCGTCAGCAACCATGGCGGTCGCCAGCTCGATGGCGCTCCCTCATCCATCGCGGCGCTGCCGCGTGTCGTCGAAGCCGTCGCGGGTCGCGGCGAAGTGATGCTGGATGGTGGCATCCGCTCGGGCCAGGACATCCTGAAGTCGGTCGCGCTGGGCGCCAACGCGGTAATGACCGGCCGCGCCTTCCTCTATGGATTGGGTGCCCGTGGTCGCGAGGGCGTGAAGATGGCGTTGGACATCATGAGCGGCGAACTCAAGGTGAGCCTGGCGCTCACCGGCTGCAACGACGTGCGCGACGCGTCGCCGGACATCCTCTACCGCGATTGATGTCGCGTGAGGCGGCGCGCGCTCATGCGCGCTTCACTTGCCATGCCTCCGGGGTACGCTCACCATCCTTGAATGACAGCCACGCTGCAGATGAATGCCGGTCTATCCGCAACGGAGGCCTCGGCACGACTGCTGCGTGATGGCCACAACGACCTGCCTCAGGACGCGCCCCGCTCGCTGCTGCAGTTGCTGCGCGAGGTGTTGTCCGAACCCATGTTCGCCTTGCTGCTTGCGGCAGCCATCGTCTATCTCGTGATCGGCGATCCGGTGGATGCCGCGGTGCTCGGGGCCTTCGCGACGGTGTCCGTGTCCATCACCGTGATCCAGCAGGGGCGCAGCCAGCGCGTGTTGGATGCCTTGCGCGATCTGTCGAGCCCGCGGGCACTCGTGGTCCGTGATGGCGTGGTGCAACGCATTCCCGGCCGCGAGGTGGTGGTCGGTGACCTGCTCGTGCTCGCCGAAGGCGACCGCATAGCCGCCGATGGCGTGCTGCTCGAATCCAGCGGATTGGAGTGCGATGAATCCTTGCTGACAGGCGAATCGTTGCCGGTTGCGAAATTGCGTGACCCGGATGCGGGGCCGGCGGCGCGCGTCTATTCAGGCAGCCTTGTTGTGCGGGGGCACGGCCATGTGATCGTCACCGCGACCGGTGCGCGCAGCGAGATCGGGCGCATTGGTGCTGCGCTGCGTGCAACGCCCCTCGGTGTGCCGCGCCTTCAGGCCCAGGTCGGGCGGCTCGTGCGACGCCTTGGCATCGCCGCTGCCGCTGTGAGCCTGGGTGTGGTGCTGCTGTCTGGCCTGTTGCATGGCGAATGGCTTCAGGGGCTGCTGGGTGGCATTGCCGTTGGCATGTCGATGCTGCCGGAAGAATTCCCGCTGGTGCTGACGGTGTTCATGGTGATGGGCGCCTGGCGCCTGTCCACGTCGCGTGTGCTGGCGCGTCGCGCCTCGGCCATCGAGACGCTGGGTGCCGCGACCGTTCTGTGCACGGACAAGACGGGCACGCTCACCGTGAACCGCATCCGCGTACAGGCACTGGAGCAGGGCGCGGCGCGCTGGTCTCCGGTGGAAGATGTGGCGGTGCTCGCTGCGCAGCCTGGCCTGCTGGGCCTGCTGCATACCGCGCAACGTGCGAGCGACAAGGCGGCTTACGATCCGATCGATGCCGCGCTGCTGACTGAAACCTTGCCGCATCAGTTCGAATCCCTGCAGCCGGTCCAGGACTATCCTTTGCAGCCCGGTCGCCCGATGCTCGGTCGCGCCTGGCGCCGGCAAGACGGTCTGGTGTACGTGGCCGTGAAAGGCGCGCCGGAAGCCGTGTTGTCCGCCTGTGGCCTTTCTGTCGTCGACCGCGAGACTGCGCTCGCCCGTGTTGCCGCCCTGGCTTCGGGTGGTGCGCGCGTGCTGGCGGTTGCGTCTGGGCATGTCGTTGGCAACGAGCCGCCTGCACAGCTGGAAGA